>JAOPVI010000287.1 GCA_025966225.1 Mycobacterium sp.
CGAAGCCCTCGGCTACCTTGTCGAACCGCACGTCCTTACTCCAGTGCACGCCCGTCTCCAGCGAGCCCTGGCCGAACGTGCGCTTGTAGACGCCCACCTCGAGTCCCCACTGATTGTCGACGCCGACCACGCAGACCAGCGGAAGCTGAAGCCGCGCAGCGGTTTCCAACTCGGCGATGGCGAACATGAACGACGAGTCGCTGGTGAGCAGCATCACCGGGCGCTTGCGCCCGTCGGCGACAGACGCGCCGACCGCGTAGGGCAGGCCGGTCCCGATGTGGCCGAAGTTCTGGTTCCACACCACATCGTGGGGCTTGGCCTGCGAATAGGTCCACTGGAAGATGACGGTGGCGCCGCCGTCGCGGACCATGATGCCGTCCTCGGGGAACGCCTTGGTGGCCTCGACCACGAAACGCGCCGTGTGCAACGGAGTTCCGCCAGGTGCGCTCTCCGCGAGTTCCGTGATCCTGGCCGCGTCGTCGGCGATCCAGCCGGCCAGCTCGGCGGTGGGCTGGCGCGGCGAGCCCTTCAGCGCGTCGACGAGCTGCGGCACGATCGCGCGCAGGTCGCCGACCAGGGGAACGTCGATCCGGCGGTTGACGCCGATGGCGGTGGGATCGAGTTCGATGCTGATCCACTTGCGGTTGGCCTCGTTGTCCAGCCAGTGCCTACCCCTGCCATAGTGCACGGGTTCGCCGAGTTCGGTGCCGATCGCGACGACGAGGTCGGACTTCACCACCGCGTCGACGGCGGACGGCGAGAATCCGTATGGGAACGTGCGGTCCTCGAGCCCCTTGATGAAGGACGTGCCGCCAGAGGTCTGAATCACCGGGCAGTTCATCAGCTTCGCCAGCGCCTCGACGGATTCGCCTGCGCGCGTCGTATGCACGGCGTGGCCGACGAGCAGGATCGGCTGCTCGGCCTTGCGAACGAGTTCGACTGCCTTCTCTATCATCTGGGCGCTCGCGCCCTGACTCACCAGCCGGTAGGCGTCGGGTGGCAATGGCTCGGGCACGTCGAGTTCTTCGAGGATGACGTGCGACGGGTATTCGATGTAGGCCGGGCCCGGTGTACCGGACTGGGCGACCCGCAGTGCGTGGCGCACGATCTCGTCGGTCTGGTCGGCGTATTCGATGCTCGCGGAGTACTTCACCGACGGCGCGAGCAGCGGTGCCTGGGACACGAACTGGATGCGCCCCCGTCGCACGCGCTGCTCGGTGATGCGCGCGCGCTGGCCACCGAGGAAGATCACCGGCGAGTTCTCGACCTTGGCGCACATGATCGCGCCTGCGAGGTTGGCCAGTCCTGGTCCGAGCGTGCCGATCGCGAGGCCGGGCCTGCCCGTCATGCGCGACACGGCCTCGGCCATGAAGCCGGCGGACTCCTCGTGGTGCGGCGCGACGACAGTCCATCCGCGTTCCTCGGCGGCGTGGAACATGTGGACGAAGTTCGGGTCGGGAATGCCGAACAGTGTGTTGATGCCTTCAGCCTCGAACAGCTGCAGGATTCGTTCGTAAACCTTCACGGCCACTGTCGAAGTTCTCCACTTTCTCTCTCGGCGCGACATTTGTGTCGACCTCGCGACGGCGGCGGGCGCCGACGTCGCACCCCTCGTCAATCCGTCAATTGTCCGGACAAAACACTAATGTGCACCATTTGGAGAGCATGATTCTCCACAGGCAATAAGCACGTCAAGGGGGCGCCGCATATTCGCGCGAAGTTATTGTCTGGACCAACATCAGTTGCTATCGTCCGTGCGATGACTACCGGCCGCCCCACCTTGGAGCACCCGAGCCGCTACGCCGCAGCTGGTCGAGCAGTCGCAGCCGACGGCTGGCGGGTGGAACGGCTCACCGCGGCCAGCCGACTGTTCGGCGCCAACGGGCTGCGCACCGGCCCCGACGGTCGCGTCTACATCGCGCAGGTGACGGGCAGCCAGATCAGCGCGCTCGACGTGAACACCGGTGAACTCGAGACCATCAGCGCGAACGGTGGCGACATCATCGCGCCCGACGACGTCGCCTTCGACTCGCGAGGCAACCTCGTCGCCACCGAGGTGATGGACGGCCGGGTCAGCCTGCGCGACACCTCGGGGCGGACACGCGTGCTGCGCGACGACGTGCCTTCGGCCAACGGCATCACGTTCTTCGCCGACAGGCTCTTCATCGGCGAGTGCCGCGAAGGCGGCCGACTGATGGAATTCGACCTGGGCGGCGGCCCGCCGCGCATCCTGCTGGAGAACGTGCCGTCACCCAACGCCATGGAGGTCGGGCCCGACGGCCTGCTCTACTTCCCCGTGATGGGCGCCAACGAAATCTGGCGCATTCACCCCGACGGCGGACCCCACGAGGTCGTGGCGACCGGCCTGGGGGTACCCGACTCGGTCAAGTTCGACGCCGACGGGCTCATCGTCTCGACGCAAGTGGCCAGTGGTCAGGTGCTGAGCATCGACCCCCGCACCGGTGAGCAGCGGGTGATGGCCCAGCTGACGCCCGGACTGGACAACTGCACCTTCGCCGACGGGCGGTTGTTCGTCTCCAACTTCACCGGCGAGCTCACCGAGGTCGTCGGCGTCGGCAAGACCCGTACGGTGCTGCCGGGCGCACTGAACTGGCCGCTGGACCTGGCCATTGGGCACGACGGCCGCGTGTACGTCGCCGACGGCACCTACTTCTACGCATTGGAGCCGGACGGCGCACTGCAGACCGTCGGCATGCTGTTCTCGCCCGGATACCCAGGCTTCATTCGTGGGCTGGCGTCCTCCGGACCTGGCGAGTTCGTGGTCAGCACGTCCGGTGGGCAACTCGGGCGTTATCGACCCGGCAGTTCCGAAACCGTCTATCTAGCAGACGGTTTCGACCAGCTGTACGGCGTGGCGCTGGCGCCAAGTGGCATCTTGGCGGTCGAACAGGGCACCGGGCGACTCATATCGGTCGACGCGAGCGGCAGCGTGGACGTACTCGCATCCGGGCTCGACACCCCGGTCGGCGTCACGGTCACGTCCGCAGGCGACGTGCTGGTCACGGAATCCGGTGCAGGCCGGGTGGTCCGCGTGACGCCTTCTGGCACCGAGCCACTCGTCGACGGATTGAGTTGTCCACAGGGCATTCTCGCGGTGGGCGACGAACTCTTCATCGTCGATGCAGGTGCCAAGGCCGTGGTCGCGTTCGATTCTTCCACCGGCACCCGGGCGGCCATCGCGTCCGGACTGCCCATCGGACCGCCGCCCGGTGTGGTGCCCAAGCCACTACTGGGCATGCCGCCGTTCTCCGGGCCGCAGGGCCCCTTCGCGGGCATCGCTGCGGGACCCGACGGCACGCTGTACGTCTCGGCCGACGGCGACGGCAGCGTACTCGCGCTGAGCCGATCGTCATGAGTACCGAGGTCGGGGCCACCGCCGAGCACCGCTACCTGCAGGTGGCGCGCACGCTGCGCAAGGAGATCGTCGACGGCGTGTTCCCGGTCGGCTCGCAACTACCCACCGAGCACGACCTCTGTGAACGCTTCAGTGTCAGCAGATATACGGTCCGCGAGGCGCTGCGTAGGCTGCGCGACGACAACCTCATCTCGTCGCGACCACGCGCTGGCACCATGGTGGTCGCTCGCACTGCATCGAATTCCTATGCGCAGGACGTGATGTCGATCAACGACCTGCTCGCCTTCGCGGCAGGGGCGCAGTTCGCCATCGACTACAACGCCATGGTGACCGTCGACGACGACCTTGCCACCCGCACGGGGTTGCCGGTGGGTTCGGAGTGGCTCGTCGTCCGGGGCAACCGGCGCTCCGACGTCGCACCCGAACCGATCTGCCACACCGAGTACTACATCAACCGTGCGTTCGCCGCGGTCGGCCGACTGCTGCAACGGCACAACGGGCCGATCTTCCCCTTGATCGAGGACCTGTTCGGCGTCAGTGTCGTCGAGGTGCACCAGGAGATCTCGGCGGTCCTCGCCACGCCGCGCCTGTCCGAGGAACTCCTGGTCGCGGTCGGCAGTGCCGCACTTGAAATGCGCCGCACGTATACGACGTCGGACGGTGAGCTCGCGCAGGTCACCATCAACACCCATCCTTCGTCGCGGTTTCGCTACTCGATGACCATGCGGCGAGTGAAGGGGTAGGCCGATCACGGTGGAAGCCAATCGCAGAACCGTTGGTGGACGGTCGATCCGATGGGACGAGAGCCGCGCAGCCGAGGCGTACGCCAACGGCTGGTGGGTGCGGGGCACGCTCGCCGATGCGCTGCGTGACGCCGCCCGCGACACCCCGGAACGCACCGTCATCGTCGATGGCGACGTCCGCCTGGACTGCCGCGGGTTGTCCGACCGCGCGGAAGCGCTGGCCGCATCCATGGCCAACCGGATGCCTGCGGGCAGCGTGGTTTCGTTCATGCTGCCCAACTGGCACGAAGCCGCCGTGGTGTACCTCGCGGCCACGCTGGCAGGCATGGTGGTCAATCCGATCCTGCCCTCCCTGCGCGACCACGAACTGCGGTTCATCCTCGACGACGTCGCCTGCCGAATGATCCTCGTGCCCGCCGAGTTTCGCGGGCACGACTACGCGGCGATGCTGAGCCGGGTTACCGGGGCCCTCGATACGCCACCCGAGGTCGTCGTGGTCCGCGGGGACGCGGGAACGCACACGGCCTACGCCGACCTGTTCGGTGCGCACGCCTCCCCGACCGCCGCGGAACTCGACCCGGACGCCGTCCGCATGATCCTGTACACGTCGGGCACCACGGGCCGACCCAAGGGCGTACTGCACTCGCACAATTCGATCAACGCGCTGATCCGACAACTCTCCCAGCACTGGCGAATCGAGCTCGACGACACCTTCCTGGTGCCCTCGCCGATCGCTCACATCGGCGGCTCGATATACGCGTTCGAGCTACCCCTGCTGCTGGGCACGACCGCGGTGCTGATGGAGACGTGGAACGCCGAGGCGGCCGTCGCACTGATGCTGACGCACCGCTGCACCCACATGGCTGGAGCCACCCCGTTCTTGCAGCAGCTGCTGGCAGCCGCCGAACGCGCGGAAAGCCGACTGCCCGACCTGAAGGTCTTCATCTGCGGGGGCGCATCCGTCCCACCCGCGCTGATCCGCAGGGCCACGGCGTACTTCGACAAGGCCTCGGTCACCCGTGTTTACGGGTCCACGGAGGTGCCCGTGACGACGGTCGGCGCGCTCGACGATCCCGACCTGGCAGCCGATACCGACGGTCGGCCGGGCATCGCCGACGTCTGGCTGGTCGGGCGTGATCCGGGCGGGGCAGGCGATGGCACCGGCGAGATCCGGGCGCGGGGCCACCAGATGCTCGTGGGTTACCTGCACCCCGAGGACGAGGCCGAATCATTTGACGACGAAGGCTATTTCCGCACCGGCGACATCGGCTCTTGGGAACGCGAAGCGCTCGTCGTCACGGGTCGCGTCAAGGACCTCATCATCCGCAACGGGGAGAACATCTCGCCCAAGGAGGTCGAGGACATCCTCATCGACCATCCCGTCATCGCCGAAGTGGCCGTGGTCGGGCTGCCCGATGCCAGGACCGGTGAACAGGCGTGTGCGGTGATCGTGTGCTCCGACGGCCAGGGCCCCGACGTCGGTGCGCTGCGCGAGTTCCTCGAGGGATACGGGGTCGCGAAGTTCAAAGTGCCTGAACGCGTGGTTATTTGGGATGCCCTACCAAAGAACGATGCAGGGAAGGTATTGAAGCATCAGATCCGAGCGGCGCTGACGGAGACGAGTGTCTGACATGCAGGTAGCGATCGTCACGGGGGCCAGTAGCGGAATCGGCTTCGGAACGGCCGTCAAACTCGCCGAGGCGGGCATGGCCGTCCTGGGTACCGGTCGCGACGAGAGCCGACTGGCCGAGTTGGCCGCACAGGTCGGCGACCCCGACCGCGTCGCGACGCTTGCGGTCGACCTGACGGCCGACGACGGGCCTGCGCGCATCGTGAAGACTGCCGTGGAGCGTTGGGGCAAGGTCGACTTCCTCGTCAACAATGCTGGCGTCGGCAGCCCAAAACCGTTGCACGAGACCGACGACGCATCGCTCGACTACTTCCTCGGACTGATGCTGCGCGCCCCGTTCCGGCTGGCGCGCGACGTGATCCCCCACATGCAATCGGGTTCGGCGATCATCAACGTGACGTCCACCTTTGCCGTCGTCGGCGGTCTGCGAGGTGGCGCCTACTCGGCGGCCAAGGGCGGGCTGACCGCGCTCACCACCCACATCGCCTGCCAGTACGGTCCACTGGGGATCCGCTGCAACGCAGTCGCCCCAGGAGTGACGGTCACGCCGATGGTCGAGCAGCGCATGACCGACGAGCGGTTCCGCAAGATCAACACGGAGATGACGCCATACCCGCGGCTCGGTCGGGTGGACGACCTGGCGAGCACCATCGCCTTTCTGTGCTCGCCGGGTGGCAGCTTCATCAACGGCCAGACGATCGTCGTCGACGGCGGCTGGAGCTCCACCAAGTACCTCTCGGACTTCGCACTGTCCTCGGAATGGGTGGCCCGTTGAACCTGTTCGCCCTCCTGGATCAGGCCGCCGCACGCCATGGCGAGCGCGGTGCGGTCTACCTCGGGGAGCACCAGCTGCACACCTGGAGTGAACTGCGCGACAGGGCTTTACGCCTAGCGGCGGTCATTCGCGACAGCAGCGTTCCCGGCGCGCGGATCGCCGTCGCCAGCGAAAACCGTCCGGAGCTCGTCGAGTTGATGTTCGCGATCTGGGCCGCCGAACGCGTCTTCGTACCGATCAACTACAAGCTCCACCCCCGGGAGCTGGCACAGATCCTGGAGGATTCCGGCGCATCGTCGGTGTTCGCGTCGCCCAAGCTCGCCGAGGGGCTCGGCCCATTGGCCGACGTGGCAACCGTGACGCTGGACTCCAGCGAGTACCAGAATCACTTCACCGCAACGCCGTTGGAGCCGCCGCAATACACCGACCCCGCCACGCTGGCATGGCTGTTCTACACCAGCGGAACCACGGGACGGTCGAAGGGCGCAATGCTCTCGCACCGCAACCTGATGGCGATGACGGTCGCGCACCTGGCCGACTTCGACGATCCCGACGAGCATTGCGCGCTGATCCACGGTGCCCCGATGTCGCACGGTTCAGGGCTGTACGTCGCGCCCTACGTGATGCGCGCGGCGCGGCAGGTGATTCCGCAATCCGCGGCGTTCGAACCGGACGAGTTCCTCGACCTCTGCGACCACCATCCAGGCAGCAGCGCATTCCTCGCCCCGACCATGGTGCAACGGCTCGTCGAGACGGGGCGTCCACGCCCAGCGCAGCTGCGCACCATCGTCTATGGCGGCGGGCCGATGTACGTCGACAGCATGAAGAAGGCGCTCACGGCGTTCGGCCCGATCTTCGTCCAGCTGTACGGGCAGGGTGAGGCGCCGATGACCATCACGGGCCTGCGCCGCGCCGACCACGTGGACGCCGATGACGCCGTGCTCGGGTCGGTGGGCTACGCGCGCTCGGGCGTTGACGTTGCGGTGCTGCGAAACGACGGGGCGCCCGCGGCACATGGCGAGGTCGGTGAAGTCGTCTGCCGCGGAGACGTAGTGATGTCCGGCTACTGGAACAACCCCGGTGCCACCGAGGAAACCCTGAAGCGCGGGTGGCTGCACACCGGCGACATGGGTTCGTTCGACGACCACGGCTACCTCACGCTGCGCGACCGGTCCAAGGACGTGGTCATCAGCGGCGGAAGCAACATCTATCCGCGCGAGGTGGAGGAGGTGTTGTTGGAGCATCCGGGTGTCACCGAGGCGTGTGTGGTCGGCGACCCTGACCCGGACTGGGGCGAGGTCGTCGTCGCCTTCATCGTGGGGACGGCCGCCGAGCCGGAACTCGACGCCCATCTGCTCGAGCGCATCGCGCGCTTCAAACGGCCCAAGCGCTACGTCTACGTCGACGAGCTGCCGAAGAGCAGCTACGGCAAGGTGCTCAAGCGCGAACTCAGGGAGCGCCTGGCCGGGCCGCGCCAGCCGCAATGACCATGCGGTAGACAGGGTCCATGCAGATCGAGGGCAGCGTGGCCGTCATCACCGGCGCCGGTTCGGGCATCGGGCACGCGCTCGCGCTCGCGTTCGCCGCGGCGGGCGCCTCGGTGGTGGCCGGTGACCTCGACGCGCAGGCGGCGGAACGGACCGCGGCGGGGATCCGCGACGGCGGCGACAGGGCCGTGGCGGTCGGGGCCGACGCCGGCTCGACGGACGGCATCGCCACGCTGATCGGAACGGCGCGCGACGAGTTCGGGCCCGTCGACGTCTACGTGGCCAACGCGGGCATCATGGGGGCGCCGGGACTCGGTGACGACGAGCGCGATTGGGACCGCATCATCGACGTGAACCTGCGCGGCCACATCAGGGCGGCGAAGGCGCTGGTTCCCGAATGGCTCGACCGCGGTGCCGGACACTTCGTCGCCGTGGCCTCCGCTGCGGGGCTCCAGACGCAGCTCGGCGCGGCCGGCTACTCGGTGACCAAGCAAGCGGCCGTCGGATATGCCGAATGGCTCTCGATCACCTACGGCGCCAATGGAATCGTGGTTTCGTGCGTGTGCCCGATGGGAGTCGACACCCCGTTGCTGCAGAGCATCGTCGACTCGGCCG
>JAOPVI010000289.1 GCA_025966225.1 Mycobacterium sp.
CCGGTCGACCAGTCCATCGCCGCCGACCTCTCCGACCCCCGCGCGGTCGATCGAGCCATCGGCGAGATCATCGGACCGGTCGACGTGCTGTTCAATAACGCCGGCGTGGCGGCGACCTGCTCCACCGACGTCGTGATCGCCGTCAACGTGCTGGCACCCAAACGTCTCACCGCCGGCGTGCTGGAGGAGATGCCCGCCGGTGCCGCGGTGGTGAACACCGCCTCCACCGCGGGCGGCGGATATCCCGCCCACCTGAGCGAGATTCAGGAGCTGCTGGCCATCGACGACTGGGACGACGCGCTGGCCTGGGTACGCCAGCGTCCCGAGCTGACCGCCAACCCGTATGGCTTCTCCAAGGAATGCGCCCAGGTATTCACCATGCAGATCTCCCCGGCACTGGCCGCCCGCGGCATCCGCATCAACAGCGCGTGCCCGGGCCTCATCGAAACCCCACTGCTGAAGGACTTCTCGGCCACGATGGGTCAACCCCTGCTCGACTGGATGGTGTCCCAGAGCGGCGGCCGCCGCGCCACCTCACGGGAGATCGCGAACGTGCTCGCCTTTCTGGGCTCTGATGCCGCCAGTTACGTCAGCGGATCCAACGTCGTCGTCGATCACGGCTTCACCGGAGCCCTGACGACCAACCAACTCGACTACTCGAACTTCCCCACCACCTGAGGCGGACGCCGCGACCTCGTCACGGCGGCGCGCTGATCTGGTTCTCGGGGTGCCCGTGCGAAGGCGCACACTCTCACCGCAGGCCACTGCGCGCCTTCGGACCGGTCCGCGACCGCGGCGATGCCGTGACCGGCGCCGCCGATCCGTCGCCGGTGGTGATGCCATGCAGGATGATCGAGCGAAGATGCTCAATGAGCGCGGACTCACTCAACGACGGATTGACCAACGTGTGCAGCATGACCGCACCGCGCAGGGTGTCAAGCAGGGCGCTGCCGTCGACGTCGGAGCGCACCAGCCCTTGGGCCTTTCCCCGCTCGATCAACCGCACGTAGGCTCTTCGCACCGGTGCGATGTGCTTGGTCTCGGTCTGTTCCACCAAGTCGGGGCGCTGGTACATCTCCGCCGACAACCCGGGCAGCCCGGCCAGGTACGCCGGGTCGGACTGAATCGCCACCATCGCCCCGATCAGATCCGTCAGCGCGTCGGCGAGGGGCCGCTCATCCTCGACCAAGGGCGCGGGGTCAGCAGTGGTGAAGATGGCATCCTCCACCAAGGCGTACTTCGACCCCCAGTTGTCGTAGACGAACGGGCGCGACACTCCCGCGATCCGCGCGACCTCCGAGAGCGTGAGCTCGTCATAGCCCTTGGCGGTCAGCAGCTCCCGGGTCGCCGCAAGCGCAGCCTCACGACGGACCTCGTCCTTGGGGCGACCGCCTCGCGCGTTGCCCATCGTTGGCTCCTCGGATTGCTGGGTACCCGGCGTCGGGCAAGACCGCGGCGTTGGGTGGCGACTCTACCGACTGGCACCCCCGGACTGGTCGGCTCGCGTGCATGACGTGTCGCCGGCGGGGCCGGTGTCGGTCACGGACGCCGCCGTACGCACGGCGCGGGTCGCCTCGACGTGCTCATCTGCCGACGTGACGCTGATTGGCCGGGGACCAGACGTCGATGACCTCGGAGGTCGAGGGCGGCACCCACCTGCCTCCGATGAACAACGAGTCGTAGTGGGTGCGAATGGATGGTGCGCTGGTGGTCATGGAATGCCTGCCGTAGCGGATGGGTGTTGGAGTGGGTCGCTCGAGGACTGGCCGGCGGCCAGAGCCGCGTCGGATCTCGTGGTGCGCGTGGCGGCTGCGTCAGCGCGGGGTGAAGCGCACGGGCATCGCGGTAATCCCGTTGATCCAGCCGTGCCGCATTCGCGTGATGGTCCGGTCAGCTCGATGTCGGGCGTGACGTCGGCGATGGTGTCGAACATGATCCTAAGCTCGGTGCGGGCGAGGTTGGCGCCGATGCAGTAGTGCGGACCGTTGCCGCCGAAGCCCAGGTGGGGGTTGTGCTCGCGCCGGATGTCGAAGGTGAGGGGTGATGTGGTCATTGAGCGCCCCTCTTCGGCCCGAGCCAGTGATCCCGAGCCGCCGATTCGGCGTGTCGTGGATCGTGACAATCCACCCAACGTAGGTTACCTTACGACACGTAAGCCAACCTAGGAACCGCTCATCGAGAATGCGACGTGACAGTTGACCACCGATCCCCTGCGCAAGCTCTTCGACCTCGAATCACGCACGGCGATCGTCACCGGCGGAACTCGCGGCATCGGCCTGGCCATCGCCGAGGCCCTGGTCAGCTGTGGGGCCAACGTCGTCGTCGCGAGCCGCAAACCGGACGCGTGCACCGCGGCGGCGGACAAGCTGACCGCCCTGGGCGGCGGCACGGCGTTCGGAGTGCCCACTCACCTCGGGGACCTCGAGGCGATCAACCGGCTCGTCGACACCACCGTCGAGCTGCTGGGCGGCATCGACATCGTGATCAACAACGCCGCCATCGCGTTGGCACTCCCGTTGGGGGAGTTCACGCCCGAGGCGTGGGCGAAGTCGTTCTCGGTGAACCTGCAGGGTCCGGTGTTCCTCGTCCAGGCCGCCCTGCCGCACCTGCGCACAAGCCAACACGCGGCGATATTGAACGTCGTCTCCGCCGGCGCCTTCATCTACTCGCCGATGGTGTCGATGTACTCCGCAGCCAAGTCGGCCATGGTGTCCTTCACCCGTTCGATGGCCTCCGAGTTCGCCGCCCAGGGCATCCGCGTCAACGCGCTGGCCCCGGGATCGGTGGACACCGACATGGTGCGCGGTAATCCACCGGAATTCATCGAGGCCATGAAGGCCTCCGCCCTGCTGCACCGCATCGCCGATCCATCCGAAATGGTTGGCCCCGCACTACTTCTGGTCTCCGACGCCGGCAGCTTCATCACCGGTCAAACCCTAATCGCCGATGGGGGCATGGTGGCCCGCTAACCGAGTCTGACCGCACTCCGTCGGCCCGGGAGCATTCTCGCTAATGGAAGGAGGCTTCACCATGCCCGAGGGCAGCGCATCCGCGCGCGAGACGGACGAGCAGGCGTTGCGCGGGTCTGCATTGGATCACCGCACTCGACGCCGACACCATCCTCGCCGAACGACACGCAGACGATGCGGTCGACAGGGCAGCCACGTGCTGAACAACGCTCAGAGACTAAGATGCGCAAGGTAATTGGAATCCGGCCCGCACGCAAGTCCTCTCGACCACCGCTCGTCTCGGCGGCCCCTGGCACCGAAGCTGGTTGTCCAGCCCACCGGCCATCGGTCGGGCGCGACGTCCTTCGGCGGTGGCTATCGCGTGCGGCGGCGACTGAGGGTG
>JAOPVI010000358.1 GCA_025966225.1 Mycobacterium sp.
AACATCATCTTCACAGCAGATCAGCCCGGCGCGGGAGACCCCGGCCGGGCTGATCGATCGCTGCTGAAATCCGTACTTGGCTAGCTGAGCGCCTTGGCCTTCAGCGAGTCGTATTCGCCCTGCGAGATGGTGCCCGCGTCGAGCAGTTCCTTGGCGTGCGCGATCTCCTCGGCCGGTGACCGTCCGGCGGCCTGCTTGATGTAGTCGTCGGTCTGCTGCTTGGCTGCAACGGCGGCTTCGTGCGCCCGCACGGACATGCCCTGCCCGCGGAAGATCAGGTAGATCAGCGCCGTGAACCACGGAATCAGGAACAGGAAGATCACCCAGATCGCCTTCACGAAGCCCGACGTCTTGTGGTCACGCCAGAACAGGTCGGTCAGGATCTGGAACAGCACCAGCAGGTATGCGATCCACGCGAAGATGATCAGGAAGTGCCAGAGGAAATCCCAAGTCGAGCCCCAGTTCACGTCTACTCCTCAAACGTACGAATGCGCGCCATTTGACGCGACCGTCAGTTTAGCGGTCGGCCGCGCGATTCACGGCAGAGACTACGGCGCGAAGCGACGCCGTGGTGATGGATGTCGCAATGCCGACGCCCCAGACCGTCTTGCCGCCCACCGACGCCTCCACATAGGCCGCGGCCTGCGCCTCCTCGCCCGAGGACATCGCGTGCTCCGAATAGTCGAGCACCGAGACGTCGAATCCCACTGCGCCGATGGCGTCGACGAACGCGGCCAACGGACCGTTGCCGGCACCGACGATCTCGCGTTCGACGCCGTCGACCTTCACCACCGCGGTGATCGTGTCGGTGCCGCCGTCCACCTCGGCGGCGTCGACCTTTTGCCGGATGCGCTCCAACGGCCGGATCGGGGCCAGGTACTCGTCGGCGAAGACGTCCCACATCTCCTTGGGCGACACCTCGCCGCCCTCCCCGTCGGTGATCTTCTGGATGGCCTGGCTGAACTCGATCTGCAGCCGTCGGGGCAGGGCCAGCCCGTGATCGGCCTTCATGATGTAGGCCACCCCGCCCTTGCCGGACTGCGAGTTCACCCGGATCACGGCCTCGTAGGTACGGCCGACGTCCTTCGGGTCGATCGGCAGATACGGCACCTGCCAGAGCATTTCGTCGACGTCGGAGTCGGCCTCGTCCGCCGAGACCTTCATGGCGTCCAGGCCCTTGTTGATCGCGTCCTGGTGGCTACCCGAGAACGCGGTGTACACCAGATCACCGCCGTAGGGGTGCCTTTCGTGCACGGGCAGCTGGTTGCAGTACTCGACGGTGCGACGGATCTCGTCGATGTTCGAGAAGTCGATCTGAGGCTCCACACCGCGACTGAACAGGTTCAGCCCTAGCGTGACGAGGCAGACGTTGCCTGTCCGCTCCCCGTTGCCGAACAGGCAGCCCTCGATCCGGTCGGCGCCGGCCTGATAGCCCAATTCGGCTGCGGCCACGGCCGTTCCGCGGTCGTTGTGCGGGTGCAGGCTCAAGATGATCGAGTCGCGCCGGGCCAGATTGCGACTCATCCATTCGATCGAGTCGGCGTAGACGTTGGGCGTGGCCATCTCGACGGTGGCGGGCAGGTTGACGATCAGCGGAACCTCGGGGGTGGCACCGACGATCTCCGACACGGCGTCGCACACGTCCTTGGCGTATTCCAGTTCGGTCCCGGTGTAGGACTCTGGGCTGTACTCGAAGCGCCACTGTGTGCCGGGATACTTCGCCGCCGTCGCGACGCACAGCTTTGCTCCGTCGGTGGCGATGGCCTTGACCGCATCGCGGTCGGCCCGGAACACCACGCGCCGCTGCAGAATCGACGTCGAGTTGTAGAAGTGCACGATCGCCTGGGGCGCGCCGGCACAGGCCTCGAACGTCCGCTCGATCAGTTCGGACCGGCACTGGGTCAGCACCTGGATCGTGACGTCTTCGGGAATGGCACCCTGTTCGATGATCTCGCGGACGAAGTCGAAGTCCGTTTGGGACGCCGAGGGGAATCCGACTTCAATCTCCTTGTAGCCCATGCGGACCAACAGGTCGAACATGCGCCGCTTGCGTTCCGGACTCATCGGGTCGATGAGCGCCTGGTTGCCGTCCCGCAGGTCGACCGCGCACCACATGGGAGCGGTCTCGACGGCCTTGTCGGGCCAGGTGCGATCGAACGGAATGGATGGCGCTCCCCCTGGAACTTCGGAGGCGAACGTGCGGTACCTGCTCACCGGCATCGACGTCGCGCGCTGGGTGTTCCAGGCTGGCTGGCCGGGATTGGCCGCGCCCGAGGGTGTGGAGATGGTTCGCGCCGAGGTGTAGGCGTCGGGCGAAGATGCTGCGGGGGAATTGGGGTTGTTCACGGTTCTTGCTCCGGACTATCTGGGTGGGACCTTTGGGAAGGTCGACCGGCGCAACTCGAACCCCCGCGACGGGAGGCCGGTCTGGATCAGACCCCGTCGCGGCATCCGAGGAGGAGCAACCGCTGCACGTTCGTCACTGTACTCCGCGATGGCGCAGGTCCAAAACCCCGGGCGGACTAGGCCCGGCCTGCGGTGATGACCATGTCGATCATCCAAACCAGCACGTCGGCCGCCTGCCCGGACTCCAAGTGGCCGAGCACGCGGCCCTCGAAAAAGGGGTCGATCATGGCGAACGTCTGGCCGTCGATGCTCGGCGCCACCCAGAGCCGCACCATGCCATGCACGCTGAGGCGGTCAGTGAATACGCGCTCGTCGTCTTCGTTGCGCGAAGTGACCCATTCGACGCCGGGGTGGTCACCGCCGATGCCCGAGCCCGCGGTTTCGCCGCCGATGCGGGCGTGTTCAGGCGACGACGCGAGGCGCGCGATCAGCTCCGCCGCGGTGATCGCGGCCCGATGCGTGGTGAAGCCCCCGATGCGGCTCCAGCCCTCGCCGACGTTGGCGGCGACGTCGTACGCGTCCTGCTCGGGGAGGCCGACGATGACGAGGCCGACGTCGACGTACTGATCGGTGTCGCTCTCCTTCACGCCGAAGTGCCACTCGCCGATCGTGAGCTGGGCATCGGTCATCGCCTAGACCTGCGAGTCGGGGAAGGCGATCACCGACAGGAAGCGGATCGGCACCTGTACGAGATCGACTGGGCCGTGGGCGCCCTCGCCATCGAGCTGCAGTGAATCGCCGGGATGCATGCGATACACCGACCTGCTGTGGCCGTAGTCCATCACTCCTTCGAGCATGTAGATGAACTCCGTGCCCGGGTGCTGAAAGAGCGGGTAGGTGGAGCTCTTCGCCGACAGGGTGACGTGAAGACATTCGAGTCGCTTGTGCTCGCCACGCAGGGAGCCGAGGAGTTGATACTCGTGGCCTTCCTTGGTGCAAATGCGGACGATCTGCGCGCCCGTGCCCTCTATGACGAATGCTGCGGGACGTTCGACGTCGGCGCCGCGGAAGAGGCTGGTCACCGGGACGTCGAAACCCTTGGCGAGCAATGCGAGGGTGGACAGGCTGCAGGACGTCTGGGCGTTCTCGATCTTGCTCATCATCGCCTTTGAGATGCCGACGCGGTCCGCCATGTCTGCGACCGTGAGCCCCTGCTGTTGGCGGAGTTGCCGGACGTTGCGCCCGATGGCGGTCTCGAGCTCCGCGTCGTCCACGGGTTCGCGCGGATCGCGGTCGCGGGCGGTGCCGGACAGGTTGCGCAGCAACGAGTCCTGTGTTGCGCCTAGCACCGGAACGTCGCTCATCGGAATCCTGTCTAGCGCATTTCGCCGGCGCCGACGTACGGATACGGCGTCTTGAGCAGCTCGCCCTCCGCGAACCGCGAGAGCCGGAAGTCGGTCTCCGGGATCCGTGGATCGGCGCTGTGCCCGTCGATCACCAGGTCGGCCACCAACTGGCCCACAGCGGGGGCGATCTTGAAGCCGTGCCCGCTGAAGCCTGCGGCCACGACCAGCCCGTCGAGCCCGGTTCGGGAGATCACCGGATTCCAGTCTGGCGTCACGTCGTAGCAGCCCGCGTAGCTGCTGGTGATCGCAGCGTCGGCGAAGCCGGGGAAGCGGTTGCCGACCCGGTCGACGGTGACGTCGATGAAGTCGTCTCCTGCCCGGTTGAGGTAGGCGTCGGGGTCGGCGTCCTGGACGTGGGAAAGGTCGCTGTTGCCGAACAGCAGATCACCGTTGGGCTCCGGCCGAATGTACTGCAGCGAAACGAGATCGGAGAAGACGGGCAGGCGACAGACGGCGTCCTTGTCCACGCCGGGGGCAATCATGACGAGCTGCTCGCGCACGACGCGGATCGGCACGTCGATCCCGTAGCGCGCCAGCAGGGGTTTGGTCCAAACGCCCGTGGCGACGACGACGGTGCTCGCGTCGACCTGGGTGCCGTCGGACAGCCGGACGCCCGTCACCCGATCGCCGTCGAGCAGCAGGTCCGTCATCGCGGTGCCCTGTCGGACGCGTACCCCGGCACCTCGCGCCGCGACTGCGAACGCCTGCGCGGTCTGGTAGGCGTCGCCGAACCCGCCGCGTGGCTCGAAGGCGAAGGCGGCGAACGGCGCCAGCTCCGCGAACGGCCACATCTTGGCCACCTCGGCGGAGTCGACCTCCTCGGTCTGCACGCCGACGGCACGCTGGGCCGCCAGGCTCTTGCGAAGCGATTCGACGTTCGGCTCGCCAACCCCGACGACATAGCCGTTCTGCCGGAAGCCGATGTCATGGCCGAACAATGCCTCGGCGCTCTCGAACACCTCGAGCCCGACCGTGGCCATCGCGGCCAGCGAGCTCACGCCGTAGTGGCACCGGACGATGCCGGAGGACTTGCCCGTCATTCCCGAGCCGACGGTATTGCGTTCCACGACGAGCACGTCGGTGACACCGCGCTCGGCCAGTGCCCACGCCGCCGCCGCACCTTCGATGCCGCCGCCGACGATGACGACGTCTGCGGTGTCGTTCATGGATGGACCGGACCGCTCGCGTACCTTGCCGAACGTGACGCCAGTGTCACGTCACGCTCGGAACGCGACCCCAGCGTCACGCTCGATGGGGTGAACGGGCTCATCGGTGCGTCCCAGGGATCCAATCGGTCCCCGCCAGCGGCACCCGCGCCATCGCGGCTGCTTCGATGGTCACCGCGACCAGGTCCTCGGGTTCGAGGTGCCGCACGTGCGACTTGCCGCAGGCCCTCGCGATGGTCTGCGCCTCCATGGTCAGCACCCGCAGGTAGTTGGCCAGCCGCCTGCCGCCCTCGACCGGATCGAATCGGGCGGCCAGCTCGGGATCCTGGGTGCTGATGCCCGCAGGATCGGTGCCGTCCTGGAAGTCGTCGAAGAAACCTGCTGCGCTGCCGAGCTTTTCGTACTCGGCGGCGTAGCGCGGATGGTTGTCACCCATCGCGATGAGCGCGGCGGTGCCGATGGCAACCGCGTCGGCACCCAACGCGAGTGCCTTCGCGACGTCGGCACCGTTGCGGATGCCGCCCGAGACGATCAGCTGAACTTCTCGCCCGCTGGCTCCGCTGCGGTGCACGCCGAGTTCGGCCAGCGCCTGCACCGCCTGTGGAACGGCGGCCAGCGTCGGGATCCCGACGTGCTCGATGAACACCTCCTGCGTCGCGGCCGTTCCGCCCTGCATGCCATCGACCACCACCACGTCGGCGCCGGCGTGCACGGCGAGCTTCACGTCGTAGTACGTCCTGGTGGCACCGACCTTGACGTAGATCGGTTTCTCCCAGTCCGAGAGCTCACGCAGTTCGTGGATCTTGATGGTGAGGTCGTCGGGTCCGGTCCAGTCCGGGTGCCTACACGCCGAGCGCTGGTCGATGCCCTGCGGCAGCGTGCGCATTCCGGCCACGCGTTCGGAGATCTTCT
>JAOPVI010000374.1 GCA_025966225.1 Mycobacterium sp.
CGGCGCAGGTTTGGGGACGGCCGTAGAAGCCTTGGGCCAGGCGGTATCCCAAGGACTCCACGGCGGCGTGCTGGTGGGCATTCTCTACCCGTTCAGTGATGATGGCAGTCCCAGCGCGCCGGCGGTCCGGCGATGGCCGCGAGCAGTGCCGGTGCCCGGTCCGCGGATTGACCGCTGGATTGCGGCGCATCCCCCGATCGGTGGACATCGGAATCATCCGCCGTCTCCACCGGTCACCCGACAGACGTTCTTCTGGATTCGCGACATGCTGGTATGGACGCCGAACACATCGGCAGACAACTGAAAGTCAACCCGGACAGAAGGATTGAAGAAATGACCAACATCGCTCGCAACTTCGCGCGCTTCGTCGCCGTGCCCGCAGTGCTCGGCGGGGCGGCCCTCGGACTGGCTGGGATGGCCAACGCCACCCCGAACCCGGCCACCCCCACGACCACTGCGCCCGCGCCGAGTGGCCCCGGCTATCAGTACTACCCGGACACCTACGCGACGCCTGCTCCGACGCAGCTTCCCGGGTGGAACAACCACCATGGTCCGGGGCACTGGAACTAACCCTTGGTCAGCACGCCCTCCCCGCGCGGGGGAGGGCGTGTTGGTGTCTGAACCTAGATAGCGGCGCCAGGGTTGAGGATGTTGTCCGGGTCGAGCGCCTTCTTGATGCGGTGGTTGAGTTCCATCGCCTCGGGCCCCAAATAGCTCTCCAGCCACGGGCGCTTGAGTCGGCCCACACCGTGCTCGCCGGTGATGGTGCCACCGAGCCCGACGGCGAGGTCCATGATGTCGCCGAACGCCAACTGGGCGCGCTCGGCCTCCGCGTGATCGGACGGGTCGAACACGATCAACGGGTGCGTGTTGCCGTCGCCGGCGTGCGCGATCACCGAGATCATCAGGCCGTGCCGTTCGGCGATCTTCTCGACGCCTGAGACCAGGTCGGCCAGCGCGGGAAGTGGGACGCCGACGTCTTCGAGTAGCAGTGAGCCCTTGGCCTCGACCGCGGGGATGGCGAACCGGCGGGCCGCCACGAAGGCCTCGCCCTCGTCCGGGTCGTCGGTCGAGAACACCTCCGTCGCACCGGCTTCGGTGAACACCCGTGCCATGAATTCGGTGTCCTCCACACCCGCGGGTCCCCGGTCGTCGGACGCCGCGACCATCATGGCGGCCGCGCTGCGGTCGAGCCCCATCTTGAGCTTGTCCTCGACGGCGTTGATGGCGACCGCGTCCATGAATTCGAGCATGGACGGACGGATCTTGCCGGTGATCGTCACCACCGCGTCGGCGGCGGCCGCCACGTCGTCGAAGGAGGCGACTACCGTACAGCCGCGGTGCTGCGCGGGCAGTAGCTTCAACGTCACTTCGGTGACGATCCCGAGCGTGCCCTCGCTGCCCACGAACAGCTTCGTCAGACTCAGTCCCGCAACGTCTTTCAACCGCGGGCCACCGAGGCGTACCGCGGTGCCGTCGGCCAGCACGACCTGCAGCCCCAGTACGTAGTCCGTCGTTACGCCGTACTTGACGCAGCAGAGCCCGCCCGCATTGGTGGCGATGTTGCCGCCGATGCTGCAGATCTCGAACGACGACGGGTCCGGCGGATACCACAGCCCGTACTCGGCGACAGCCTTCTTGACCTCCGCGTTGAACAGGCCGGGTTGGGTGACCACGGTACGGGTCACCGGATCTACCGCGATGTCGCGCATGCGTTCGGTCGACAACACGATTCCCCCGTCGAGCGCAGTCGCTCCGCCAGATAGTCCGGTACCGGCGCCGCGCGGCACGACCGCCACCTTGTGCGCGGTCGCCCAGCGCATCACGGCCTGCACCTCCTCGGTGCGCTTTGGCCGCACGACGGCCAGCGGGGTGCCCGCATTCGGGTCTGCGGCCCGGTCCTGTCGGTAGGACGCCAGAATGTCGGGGTCGACGACCACCGTGCCGTCCGGAAGGTTGGCGATCAGGTCAGCCAACACGTCTGCGCTCACCCGTCGATGCTACGAGGTAAGTCACGGCACCAGCCAAGAAAGTCACGGCACCAGCCAAGAAAGTCACGGCACCATCCACGACAACACCGGCGAGGCCTGCAGCGCGGACAGCACGCAAAGTAGGGCCAGGAAGCCCAGACTCCAGAGGATCACCCGACGGAAGATCTCGCCTTCCTTGCCGTTGAGGCCCACCGCGGCGGCCGCGATGGCGAGGTTCTGTGGCGAGACCATCTTGCCAAGCACCCCGCCGGAACTGTTCGACGCGGCCATCAGGACGTCCGAGAGTCCGGCCTGATTCGCCGCGGTCACCTGAAGGGCGCCGAACAGCGAGTTGGCCGACGTGTCGGAACCGGTGACCGCCGTGCCGAGCCAGCCGAGGATGGGGGACAGCAGCGCGAACGCTGCACCCGCACCGGCCATCCAGGTGCCGAGGGTGATCGTCTGGCCGGACACGTTCATCACGAAGGCCAGCGCCAGCACCGCCATCACCGTGAGGATGGCCCAGCGCAGTTGGTGCAGCGTCGCCCCGTACGCCTTGAAAGCGCGTGGCACGGAGAGGCGCAGCACGATCATCGTCAGCACGCCGGCCACCAGCATCTGGGTGCCTGGCGTGGTGAGCAGGTTGAGCGTGAACTTGGTCAGGCTCAACGGATCTCCGTCGGCGTCGACGACGTGAAGGCCAGGCCAGTTGAATGAGACCGTCGCCTTGTCCAGGAGGCTCTTCACCGGCCCGAGTTGTCAGATGACGAACACGATGATGATGATTCCGTAGGGCGCGTAAGCCCTGACCACGTCGGCTCGCGAGTCGCGGTGATCCTGCGCATGGGCAGCCCGTTCGGCGAAGTCCGCGTCCGGCTCGTCGGCTGCCCCGCCTGCCACCAATGGCGGCGCGGTGTAGGCCGTGCGGGGATGCCAGACGCGCACCATGCCGACGACGGCCGCCACCGACACCAGCGAGGCCACGACGTCGGCCAACGGCACGGATACGAAGTTGGACGTGGCGTACTGCGCGACCGCGAACACGACACCACACACCACGGCGACCGGCCACGTGTCACGCATGCCGCGCCGACCGTCGACGATCGCCACCAGGGCCAATGGGACGAACAGCGCCAGGATCGGCGTCTGGCGGCCGATCATCGCGCCCAGTGTGTCGACGGGTAGCTCGGTGACCCTGCCGAGCGTGATGATCGGGGTGGCCATGGCCCCGAACGCGACGGGTGCCGTATTCGCCACGAGGGCCAGCACCGCGGCCTTGATCGGCTTGAACCCCAAAGCCATCAACATCACCGACGTCACCGCCACCGGGGTGCCGAAACCGGCAAGCGCCTCGAGCAATGCGCCGAAGGAGAACGCGATGATGATCGCCTGGATGCGCTGGTCATCGCTCACGCTGGCGAAGGACCGCCGCAGCACGTCGAAATGTCCTGTCTCCACGGACATCTGGTATACCCAGATGGCGTTGATGACGATCCACAGAATGGGAAAGAATCCGAAGGCCGCACCCTCGGTGCCCGCCAGCATCGCCTGCCCGACGGGCATGCCGTAGACCGCGATGGCGACGGCGAGCGACACGGCGAGCGCGATCAGCGACGCCACCCACGCCGTGATCTTCAGCGCACCGAGCAGGATGAACAGCAATAGCAGCGGCACGGCCGCGACCATGGCGCTCCAAGCGAGTGAGTGGGCGATTGGATCGAGAACCTGCTGGTACACGGCTCACCTCGATTGTGGCGTTTGTCACGTTCGCATCCGGCCTACCCGGGTTGCAGGCGTTTGTAAACACGGCATTCGCACAGTACAGGTCTGCGGAGGTGAGCAGCCGCGAGTTCGAAGCGCTTCAGCCCGCCGCGGGTCCTCCGCTAGTCGGTTCGGTGACCGGCGCGCGGTCCAGATGGCGAAGCGCTGGCAAGAAGATCGCCACGACACCGAGCAGCAGCATGGGCAGCGACAGTGCGAGGAACGTGACGTGCAACCCCGCCGCATCGCCCAGCGGTCCCGCCACCACCAACCCGAGCGGGCCCGCGGCATAGGCGAGCGAGCCCATCACTCCCACCACCCGACCGCGAAGGTGCGAGGGCGCACGGGTCTGCATGACGTAGTTGTAGATCGGCGCCATCGGCCCGTAGACCAGGCCGACGATGGCACACAGCACCAGGATCACCGGCAACGGTGGCAGGAACGCGATGACGGTCATCGCGACGCCGAGCACCAGCACCGCAATGAGCATGATCGTTCGCCGATTCGAGTACTTCGACCACACGGCGTAGCCCAGCGCCCCGATCAGCCCGCCGACGCTCAACGCCACCAGCACCCAGCCAAGCTGCGCGGGCTCGTTGCGGTCGGTGAAGTACTTCGGGAACAGCACGCTCTCCATCGGCATGTACAACCCCGTCGCGGCGAGGTCGATGAAGGCCAGCGTGCGAAGCACTGGCGTGTGCCATACGAACTTGAGGCCCTCGACGATGCCTGCCCACACCTGTGGCAGGTGTTCGCGATTCGGCGTGCCCGCACCCTCCAGGCGCAGCACGGCCACCGCGGAGATGGACAGCAAGAACGCGCCCGCCGTCACCCACATGGTCTTGATGCCGCCCAGCGTGGCGATCAGCAGGCCGCCGATGCCCGGCCCGACGATGTAGGCGAGGTTGAACACCGCCTCGTACACGCTGTTGGCGTGATCGAGCGTCCATTCGGCGCGCGTGGCAGCCTCCGGGAGCATGGTCTCGCGGGCCGTCATCCCCGCCGGGTCGAAGAATGCGCCCAGCGCGGCCAGTCCGGCCAGCACGGCGACGTTGATGGCGCCGACGCCGAAGGCCAGCGCGATGACGGGGACCGCGGCCACCGCGAGGGCAGACAATCCGTCGGAGATCATCGATACCCGCCTGCGGCCCAGGTAGTCGACCGCCGCACCTGCGATCAAGGTGGCCACCAGCAGCGGCAAGGTTCCTGCCATCGCCACGATGGACGCGTCGAGCGCAGAGCCATTGTGCTGCAACACCAGCCACGGGAACGCCACGATCGAGATGCCGTTGCCCGCTCCAGCGGTCAGCGCCGCGAGGAAGATCAGGAACAGTGGGCCGCGCTTCGTGATTTTCATGAGTCGTCGCGGCTGAATCTAGCAGTGGGCCAGCCCAAGAGGTGACGGATCATCCGCAGCGTGCACAGTGTTGGGGTGAGCCTGCCGCATGTCCGCACCGGGGTGGACTTCGATTCGCCGGTGCAGGCCGGCGGCGGTTGGCCGGGCGATCCGGCGCGGCCGGACACTCCGGTGTCGACGACGCCTGCGCGGGTGCGGACAGAGGCCAAGCGGATCGGCGCCGTCGAGGAGTTGGACGCGGCGGTCAGCGTGTGCCGGGCCTGCCCCCGCCTGGTGACGTGGCGCGAGCGCGTCGCCGTCGAGAAGCGGCGCTCGTATGCCTCCGAACCGTACTGGGGTCGACCGGTGCCCGGCTTCGGTGCCGCGCTGCCCAGCATCCTGATCCTCGGCCTCGCGCCGGCGGCCCACGGAGCCAACCGGACGGGCCGGGTGTTCACGGGCGACCGCAGCGGTGACTTCCTGTTCGCCGCGTTGTACCGGGCCGGCCTCGCGAGCGCACCGGACAGCGTCGATGCGGGGGATGGCCTCGTGCTCAACGAGACTCGCGTGGTGGCCGCCGTGCGCTGTGCACCGCCGGACAACAAGCCGCTGCCGGAGGAACGGGCGACCTGTGCGCCGTGGCTGGATGCCGAGTGGCGGCTCATCGCGCCGTCGGTGCGGGTGATCGTGGTGCTCGGTGGTTTCGCGTGGCGGGCGGCCCTCGACATGGTGCGGGTGGGCGGTGGTGTGGTGTCGTCACCCGCGCCGAAGTTCGGCCACCTCGCCACGGCCACGATCGGCGAGCTCACCCTCGTCGGCTGCTATCACCCGAGCCAGCAGAACACCTTCACCGGCCGATTGACCGCGGCGATGCTCGACGACGTCTTCGCCGCCGCCAAATCAGCGATTTCGGCGCGCTAATCGGCGCTTCACCGCGGAAACGCACCGAAATCGCGGGAGCGGGGAACGTTCCGGTCGGTGATCGCGTTGCTTTTCACGTGCGACTTTCCGTACTAGACCTCGTCCCCGTCCGCAGCGACCAGACCACGTCGGACGCGCTGGCCGCCACCGTGCGGCTGGCGCAGACCGCCGACGGCTTGGGCTACACCCGCTACTGGCTGGCCGAACACCACAACATGCCCGCGGTGGCCGCCACCAGCCCGCCCGTGCTGATTGGTTACCTCGCGGGGCAGACCAAGCACATCAGGCTGGGCTCCGGCGGCGTCATGCTGCCCAACCATGCGCCGTTGGCGGTCGCCGAACAGTTCGCACTCCTCGAGGCCGCGGCTCCGGGCCGCATCGACCTCGGCCTAGGGCGAGCGCCTGGCACCGACCCCGTCACGTCGATTGCGCTGCGAGGGCCCGCCGGTCGCACCGACGCCGACGTCGAGCACTTCCCGCAGTATCTCGACGACGTCGCCGCGTTGATGAGTTCCGACGGTGTGACGGTGGCCTTCGAGGGCCGAAACCTGATGGACCAGAACTACGTTCTGAAGGCGACGCCCGCGGCGGCGAGTGAGCCCCGGTTGTGGCTGCTTGGATCGTCGATGTACTCGGCGCACTTGGCCGCGGCCAAGGGATTGCCGTACGTGTTCGCCCACCACTTCTCCGGCGAGGGCACCGAACAGGCGCTGGCCGTGTACCGGTCGGAGTTTCGGCCAAGCGACCTGGCCGCCGAGCCCGTCACGTTCTTGACCGTCAACGCCTCGGTAGCACCCACCCGCGAGCAGGCCGAGGCGTTGATGCTGCCCAATCTCCACATGATGGCCCGGTTGCGCACCGGTCAGCCGTTGCGGGCGCTCGACCTGGTCGAGGACGCGCAGGCCCTTCAGTTGAATCACCAGGAGCAGGCCATTGTCGATTCAGGCCTGTCCAGGGCCATCGTCGGGGCCCCCGCAGAGGCCGCCGACCAGGTCCGCGCTCTCGCCGAGCACTTCGGCGTCGACGAGGTGATGGTCAACCCCGTCGCGTCGGCCTACCGCGGCGTCGACCCCGCCGCGGCCCCTGCGCGCGAGCAGACGCTGGAACTGCTCGCCAAGGAACTCTTCTAAGGCGTCAACTTCACGACGGGTATCGGGCGCGTCGTGCGCTTCTGGTAGCCCTCGTAGACGTTGTGGTTGTTCTTGTTGACGACCCGAAACAGCCGGGCGTAGTCCGGATCGTCGGGCAGTACCGCGTTCGCCGTGACGGCGAAACGCTTTGGCCCGACGTTGATCTCGATGGCCGGATTGGCCTTGAGATTGTGATACCACCCAGGCGCCTTCGGATCGCCGCCCTTGGACGCGACCACCAGGTAGGAGTCGCCGTCCTTGGCGTAGCTCAGCGAGGTGGTCCGCTTGATGCCGGTCTTGGCTCCGACCGTGTGCAACAACAGGTTCGGGGCCATGCCAGGCAGCGGAATCCGATGCCCGATCCGACCTCCGGTCTTCTTGTAGATGGTGTCGTGCAGGTCAAGCAAGGGCTTGCCGAGGTGGCGCTCATACCAGGGCATGTAGTCGCTCATGGGGTTACTCCTTCACCGCGTCGAGCTTGGCAAGCGCGTCGCGCAGGATGCGCCCCGTCGCTTCCCGGTCCGGGTCACGCCGCACGATCAGGCCCTTGGCGAACGACAGTTTGTCGCCGGCCTGCCGCGGTGCGACGTGCAGGTGGATGTGGAACACGCTCTGAAAGGCGGCTTTGCCGTCGTTGATGGCGATGTTGTTGCCGTCGGCCTTCAACTCCGACGCGCGCGCGGCCTGCCCAATGCGCTGCCCGATGCGGGCCAGCTCGGCGAGCGTCGACGGTGGCGTGTCCGTCAGATCGACGGTGTGTTTTTTCGGGAAGACCAGCGTGTGGCCCCGCACGATGGGCCTGATGTCGAGGATGGCGAGGTAGTCGTCGTCCTCGTAGATGCGGATCGCGGGCGCGTCACCGGCGACGACGGCGCAGAACACGCATGACATACAGCCACCGTAGTGGTGGTGCGGCTTAGGCGTGCTCCCTGGCCCGCAGGCACGGGCGCTGTCTTCGACCTGATGCGATCGAGAGCGCCGACCTGGCCGTGCGGCTGGGCTGGTACGACCAGGCGCACTTCATCAACGATTTCCGCTCGATGCTGGGGTGCACGCCGGGGGAGTACGCATCAGGCACGGGTGACTCACTACTCTCAGCCCTATGGACCCTCGTGAGCTTGCGTTCGCAGGCGCGGCCGAACAGGCTCGCCTGCTCGCCTCTGGCACCATCACGGCGCCTGCCCTGCTGGACGTCTATCTCGACCGCATCACCCGGCTCGACCCCGAATTGCGTTCGTACCGCGTCGTTCTCGCTGACTCGGCCCGTCGGGAGGCGGCCGCGGCCCAGGACCGGCTCAACGCCGGGGAGCGGTTGCCGCTGCTCGGCGTTCCGATCGCCATCAAGGACGACACGGACGTCGCAGGCGAGTTCACGACCTATGGCAGCAGCGCGCACGGTCCGGCCCGCACCGACGACTCCGAGGTGGTCCGCCTGCTGAGGGCCGCCGGAGGAGTCATCGTCGGTAAGACCGCGGTGCCCGAGCTCATGATCTGGCCCTTCACCGAGACGCTGACGTACGGGGCGACCCGCAACCCGTGGAACACCGATTACGCGCCGGGTGGCAGCAGCGGGGGCAGTGGAGCCGCGATGGCGGCCGGGCTGGCAGCGTTGGCGCTTGGTTCAGACGGCATGGGTTCGATCCGCATCCCGTCGACGTGGGGTGGGCTGTTCGGGATCAAGCCGCAGCGCGATCGGGTGCCGCTGGCGCCGCACGACGGCGCATGGTGTGGGCTCAGCGTCTACGGCCCCATCGCCAGGACGGTCGAGGACGCCGCGCTGTTCCTCGACGTGACGACAACCATGCCTGCGCCAGAGGGCGGCTTCGTCGCGGCGGCCAAACGGACACCGGGCCGGTTGCGAATTGCGTTGAGCGCCAAGGCTCCGCTGCCGCTGACGCGCGTCGGCAAGGCGCAACGGGCCGCGATGGACGAGGCGGGCGTGCTGCTGCGCGAGCTCGGGCACGAAGTCGTCGAGCGTGACCCCGACTATCCGCCGTCCGCGGTGTACTCCCACGCCTTGCCGCGCTACTTCCGTGGCGTCTACGACGACGCGAAGGCGCTGCCGCACCCCGAGCGGCTCGACCGTCGCACGCGTGCCTTCGCGCGAATCGGCGGGTTGATCCCCGCCAGGACGATGGCCGCCATCATGACCGCCGAGAGCGATCTGGCGGCGCGGGTGCAATCGATCTTCGACGACGTGGACGTGCTCATCACTCCTGGCACCGCGGCGGGGCCCTCGCGCGTCGGTGCCTACCAACGTCGGGGCGCCATCTCGACACTCGCGTTGGTAGCCGCCCGGGTGCCGTTTCAGGCCCTGTTCAACGTCACGGGGCAACCTGCGGCGGTGGTGCCGTGGGGGCTCGACGGCAACGGTATCCCGACATCAATTCAGTTGGTGGGCAGGCCCTTCGACGAGGCGACGCTGCTGGCCCTCGGGGCGCAGCTCGAGTCGGCCCGGCCGTGGGCGCAGCGCAGGCCGCCGGTCGGCTGAGCGTCGCCTACGCGCGCGCCGATACCGCCTGACCCGGTGGCACGTAGACCAGGTCGCCCGTCGTCTCGGGCCCGTCGTTGAACAGGGCGACGACGTCGTCGGAATGCCATCGCGTTGTCGGCGCTGACGTCGTACACCGGCATCCAGTAGTTCAGCTGCGCGAGCGGTGCTGAGTACCACGTGTCGCGATGGGGATGCCATGCGTATGCAATCCCGGTCGTCAGATAGCCATCACTGGTCGAGCTGCGCAGCCGGGGCACGTCGAAGTAGGTCGAGGCCGGGTCGCAACCGCGCTCGGCGAGGAGCTGCTGGAGGAACCGCTTCGACTTGGGGTGGTGGATGAACCGCGGTTTGAGCGCACTCAGGATCGCCGCATACTCGTCGACCGGGAGGTCGAACTGGGCAAGCTCCGGATCGCGGCCGGTGAACGCCGCTTCGATCAGTTCTCTTGCGAACATCGCGAACGCGATGGAGGTCGACGAGGGCGTCGTTACGTTGATCGCGCCGCGGTACACCTGGGCCCGCTGAGCGGGGCCATTGCCGGCCTGGCCGACCTTGATCGAGATGGGCATGAGCGCAGCATAATGGTTCTGCGATCATTCGCCATACTTCTGGACGCGGTGACTTCTCTCAGTACAAACCCTAAGGATGCGCGTCAACGATCTTTGCTCAGTGAACGCCAAGGGTGCGTTGGACGTCGGGGATCATCTGCTCCTGCGTCAGGAACGTCTCCCATTCATCGGTCTGGGTGGTGCCGTTGCCGACGGCGGGTCGGTATCAGTTGACGTACGGTCAAAGCCGTAAATCCCTCGGAAGCCGTCAAGTGGCTGGCGGCATTACTGCGCTCCAGTGGCTCAGCTTGTCTGCGAACGACATGGTCATGGCTCCGCTGCTGGACGGCAGCCGGACTGCGGGCAGCGCAGTCTCGACGTATCGCTCGAACAACTCGAACGCCGTCAGCCCGTTGACGAACACCCGCTGGATGCCCGGGTTTGCAGCCAGGAGTGCCCCGAAGTCGTTGACCACGAGCGTCTTCCGATCGATCTTGGCGTCCATGCTCCCGGCCCTGCGACAGCTGTGCACGACGTCCCACAGCGCCACCCCGTGTCGCACCACGGCATCCATCCGCTGTGCGTACGGCATGTCGGCGTCGAATCCGAACACCGCACCGAGCAGCGGCCAGAACTGGTTGCGCCGGTTGGCGTAGTACTCGCTTGCGACGAGCGAACGCTCGCTGGGGAACGAGCCAACGATCAGCACCCGGGCGCCGTCGCCAACGACGGGTGCAAGGCCCACGCGCATCGGTTCGGTCATCGATGTCAATGATCTCAGATTCGGATACGTTGACTCGGTGGCCGAGGACTTCGACGTGCAAGCGTCCGGACTGCTCGACGGGCTGGAAGGACGGGCCCGCGCCGAACGTGCGGAGCTGATCCCGTGGCTGCTTGAGCGCGGCATCACCGTCAACGAGATCCGGGATTCGTACCAGCCGATGCTGGTTGCTTCGCGGCGTGCGCTCGGCGAGGACGGCACGACGATCTCGGCTCGTCAGATCAGTGAGGCATCGGGCATCGAAATCGAGTTGCTGCAGCGCATCCAGCGGGCCAGCGGATTGCCCAGGGTGGACGACCCCGATGTCGCCGTGCATCTACGCATCGACGGTGAAACTGCTTCGTATGCAAAGAAGTTCCTGGAACTTGGCTTCACGCCCGACCAGATCGTGCTCGTGGTCCAGGTGCTCGCCGAGGGGCTGACCCGGGCCTCGGAGGTGATGCGGTACGCGGGGTTGGCCGCCGTCATTGAGCCGGGCTCGACCGAGCTCGACATCGCGAAGGGCTCCGAAGCGTTGATGCACTCGGTCGCTCCGCTACTCGGACCCATGATCACCGACATGCTCAAGGTGCAGCTGCTACACCAGATGGAGACCGAGGCCGTCAACGCCAGCGAGCGTGCTGAGGGCACTGCGCTACCCGGCGCCCGCGAAGTCACCATCGCCTTCGCCGACCTCGTCGGATTCACCAGGCTCGGCGAGGCGGTCCCGCCCGAGGATCTCGAGAAGCTGGCGCACCGGTTGACCGACATGGCACGCGAGGTGGCCGAGCCGCCGGTGCGCTACGTCAAGAGCATCGGAGACGAGGTGATGCTGGTGAGCGGCGATGCCGCGGCGATGCTCGACGCCATGCTGAACCTCCTGGATGCCACGGAACAAGACGAGGACTTCCCCCGCCTGCGCACCGGGCTTGCGTCCGGCTCCGCCGTCAGCCGCGCTGGTGACTGGTTCGGCAGTCCCGTCAATCTCGCCAGCCGGGTGACCGGCGTGGCGCGGCCCGGCGCGATCCTGGTCTCGGAGCAGACGCGGGAGGCGATCGGCGACGACGACCGATTCACCTGGTCGTTTGCGGGTGCGCGCAGCCTCAAGGGCATCAGGGACGACGTGAAGCTATACCGAGCACGGCGGGCGTCGAAGGACTGACTCCGCCCCACCCGAGTTCGACACCGGCCAAGCCCGCACCAACACCTACCACCAGCCCGACCGCATCCTCAAAGCCCCCGAGGATGATGGAGACGATGAGAACTAGCAGGTGGGGCTACCTTTCGCCGGTTGACTGCCTCGCCGCGACTTGCACCTGGCCTGACGTTCGGGTTCTCTGGTCGTCGTGCCTGAAATGGATCGTCGCAGCTTGATGTTGATGACGGGGATCGGCTTGCTAGGAGCCGCGGTCTCCATCCCCGAGGCTCGGGCCTTCCCGGCGCCCAAGAATGCGCCGGTTGCGCCGCCCCCAGCCGCGCCGCCGGCCAATGGGCAATACATCTTCCAGGACGAGTTCGATGGACCGGCGGGCTCGGCCCCGGATTCATCCAAGTGGGAGCTCGCGACGGAACGCGAATCAATGGAGGACCCGACGTTCTGGGAGCTCCCAGAAAACGTCGGCCAGTACCGCGACGATCGCCGAAACGTCTACGTCGACGGCAAGTCCAACCTCGTCTTCCACGCCGCAAAGGACGGCAACACCTATTACAGCGGCAAGGTCTTCGGCAAGTTCCGCGGTGGCATCGGCCACAACTGGGAAGCCCGGATAAAGTGCAACTGCCTCACCCCAGGCGCTTGGCCGGCCTGGTACCTGGCCAACAACAGCCCGGTCAACGGTGGCGAAGTCGACATCATGGAGTGGTACGGCAACGGCAAGTGGGCCGCAGGAACGGCCGTCCATGCCAAGTTGAACGGCGGCGAACACGTCAGCCAGGGCATCACCGTCGACAGCGCGTGGCACACGTGGCGAGTCCAGTGGGACGACGCCGGCATGCGGTTTTGGAAGGATTACGTCGACGGCGCGCAGCCGTACTTCAACGTTCCGGCGAACTCGCTGCCCGACTGGCAGTTCAACCAGGCCGGCTATCAGCTGTTTCCGGTCATGGACCTTGCGGTCGCTGGTTCTGGCGGCGGCGATCCAGGGCCGGGCACGTACCCAGCCGACATGCTGATCGACTACGTGCGCGTCTGGTAGTCGTCGCCGCACGTTGATCTTGAAGATTGGGCCCCCGCGGGGTCGATTCTTCCTATCGTTGAGTGCATGGAAACAGCTGAACAAGCACCATCGATGCCCGCCTCGCGCAAGGTGCTCTGCGGCGTCTACGCGGCGATCGCAGTAGCGGCGGCGATCGCAGCTGGGAGTCAGGCGGCCCCCTACGCACACAGCCTCACTGCCGTGTTCGTGACCTTCTGGCAGGACACCAAGGTCACACCGGCGGCACGGTTCGTTGCGGGCGACCTCCTGTTGTTGGCCCTCGCGGTCGCGGTTCTGATGGTGGTCGAAGCGCGCAAGCATGACATCAAGTTCGTCTGGGCCTACCTGATCGGAGGCATCCTCATCGGGATCAGCGTGACGGTTCCCCTGTTTCTGCTCGCTCGCGAAGTGAAGCTGCGCGGAACCGAGGCTCCCCACCTGCGCGTCGTCGATACGATCCTGCTCGCCGTGTTCGGCGCTGGGGTTGCGGCCCTGGTCATCTGGATCGACGTGGGGTGAGCTTGCGGACTAGCGCGACGGCGTGAAACGGCGCAATCTCAGGCTATTGGTCACCACGAACACCGAACTGAATGCCATTGCGGCAGAGGCGATCATGGGGTTAAGCAGGCCGAGCGCGGCTAGCGGCAGCGCCGCGACGTTGTAGGCGAACGCCCAGAAGAGATTGCCCTTGATGGTGCGCAAGGTGGCGCGGGAGAGCCGGATCGCATCGGGCACGGCGCGAAGATCGCCGGTCACCAGCGTCAGGTCGGACGCCTCGATGGCCACGTCGGTGCCGGTGCCCATGGCGAGCCCGAGGTCGGCCTTGGCCAGCGCCGCAGCATCATTGACGCCGTCGCCGACCATCGCGACCACCTTGCCATCGGCCTGCAACTTCTTGACGTGGTCGACCTTGTCGGCAGGCAGCACCTCGGAAATGACGTGTTCGATTCCGATCTGCGCGGCCACCGAAGCAGCCGCGCGGCCGTTGTCGCCCGTGAGCAGGATGGGGGTAAGCCCGAGCGCGCGGAGGCTCGAAATCGCCTCTGCCGCAGTTTCCTTCACCGTGTCGGCGACGACGATCACGGCGCGCAGCCGGTCGTCGACCGCCAACCACACCGGGGTGCGCCCGGCGGCTTCGGCGTCATCGGCGACCGCGCGCAGGTCTTGGGGGATAGCCAAGCCCAGCTCGCTGCTCAACCAGGACAACCTGCCCACTCCGAGTGCGTGCCCGTCCGCGACGCCGGTGACGCCCTTGCCGCCGTGATTCACGAACTCCGTCACGGCGGGCAGCGGCCCGGACTCGAGCGCTCGGGCAGCCACTGCGCGTGCGATCGGGTGCTCGGAACCGCTTTCCAATGCGCCTGCCCACGTGAGTAATTCGGGATCGTCGGCGGGATGGACGGCGACCACGGTCATCTGACCGGTGGTGACGGTGCCGGTCTTGTCCAGCACGACGGTGTCGATACGGCGGGTGGACTCGAGCACCTGCGGACCCTTGATCAGGATGCCTAGCTGGGCGCCGCGCCCCGTCCCGACGAGCAGCGCCGTCGGCGTCGCCAACCCGAGCGCACACGGGCAGGCGATGATCAGCACCGCGACGGCGGCCGTGAATGCCGAGTCCGCCGAGCCGCCCGCGAGCAGCCAGCCGGTCAGCGTCAGCAATGAAAGTGCGATCACGATGGGCACGAAGATCGCCGACACCCGGTCGGCCAGCCGCTGTACCTCGGCCTTTCCGCTTTGCGCCTCTTCGACGAGCCGCGCCGTCTGCGCCAGCTGCGTATCCGCACCCACGCGCGTGGCCCGCACGTGCATCAGCCCGGCGACGTTGACGGTCCCCCCGACCACGTCATCGCCAGGGCCGACCTCCACCGGCACGGACTCGCCGGTCAGCATCGCGGCGTCGACCGCCGACGTTCCGGTCGCGATGACACCGTCGGTGGCCACCTTCTCGCCGGGGCGTACGACGAACACGTCGCCAACCGCGAGTTCACTTATGGGGATGCGCGTTTCATTATCGCCACGCACGACCGCGACATCCTTGGCACCCATGTCGAGCAGCGCACGCAGCGCCGCGCCGGACTGGGTCTTGGCGCGCGCTTCAAGGTAGCGCCCCGCCAGTACGAAGGAGGTGACGACCGCCGCGACTTCGAAGTAGAGGTGTTGCGACGCGCCGGTCAACAGTTCCCACACCGACCATGCGTAGGCCGCGCCCACGCCCACGGAGATCAACGTGTCCATCGTGGCGGCGCCGTGCCGCAGGTTGGTCAACGTCGCGCGGTGGAACGGCCAGGCGCCCCACAGCACGACGGGTGTGGTCAGCGCGAACACGAGCCACTGCCATCCGCTGAACTGCAGCGCAGGCGCCATCGACAACGCCAGTACCGGGAGACTGAGCACGGCGGACGCCAACAGTCGGCGCAGGTAGGGGTGCTCGTCGGAGTCGTCGACGGGTTGCTCGTCGGTCTTCAGGGTTGCGCGGTAGCCGGTTGCTTCGACGGCAGCCATCAACTCATCGGTGGTGACGTTCGCGGGCGCGTCGACCGAAGCCTGTTCGGTGGCGAAGTTCACGGTAGCGTGTACGCCGTCGATCCGGTTGAGCCGCTTCTCGATTCGGGCCGCGCATGACGCGCACGTCATTCCGTCGACGTTGAGCGTGACCGTCGTCATGCTCAGGCGGATTGGGCGAGTTCGTAGCCGGCGTCGTCGATGGCCGAGCCGACGGCGGTGGCGTCCGGGGTGCCGTCGACGCGAACCACACCGCCGGCCAGGTCGACTTCGACACCGGTGACTCCAGGTAGCGCCGAGACAGCCGACGTGACGGTTGCGACGCAATGTGCGCAACTCATGCCGCGTACTTCTAGAACCAAGCTCATGATCCCACTATATACCCATAGGGGGTATAGGTAGTCGGCTACGTTCCGCCGTCGAACCCGCGAGCGAGCGACTTCTTGTCGACCTTCTCTCCGGCCAGCGTCGGCAGGGGGTCGGAACGGATCTCCCACCGGGTCGGAATGGCGAAGTACGACAGCACGCCAGAGACGTGGTCGACCAGCGCGTCCCGCGTCGGCGCAGGCCCGTCGACCCGGTGAACGACGACCGCAACTAGCTCTTCGCCGAGGTCAGGATGGGGAATCCCCATGGCCGCGACCTCGACGACGGCCGGGTGCGTCGCAATGGCCGCCTCGACGTGCGGACAGGCGATGTTCTCGCCGCCCCTGATCACGACGTCCTTGCTCCGCCCGTCGATGAACAGGTAGCCGTCGTCGGTGAGGTGTCCGAGATCACCCGTGTGCAGCCAACCGTCCTCGTCGACGGTGTCATCGTCGACCAGGCCTGCGTACCCGATCATCACCGTGGGGGAGCGGGCCAGCACCTCGCCGACGCCGTCGGGGTCCGGATCGGCGATCCGCAGTTCCACGACGGCGTACGGACGGCCGACGGTGCCAGGATGAACGCCGAGCTCGCGCGCATCGCCGGCAGTGAGGAAGCCGCCTGCCTCGGTCATACCCCAGGTATTGCTGAGGCCACGCTTCCGCAGGCTCGGTACCTTCGCCCGGATCCGGTCGAGCAGGTCGGTGGTGACGGGCGCGCCACCCAGCGGCCACGACTTCAGGCTGCTGAGGTCGAACGAATCGAAGTCGGGGTGTGCGAGCAGCCGGATCGCCATGGTGGGCACCGCGCCCCAGATCTGGATGCCTTCCCGTTCGATGAGGCGCAGGATTTGGCCCGCGTCGAAGCGGCCCTCGGCAATGACGATCTTCCCGCCGGTGAGGAAATGCGTCAGCAGGCTCGACAGGCCGCCGACGTGGAACATCGGCGTGGTGGCGAGGCTGACCGCCTGAGGGGACTCGGCGGTGAGCAGATGCGGAAACCGTCCGTTGCGGGCAAGGATGTTGTGCTGGTTGCAGATCACCGAACGACGCGACAGTTCAACGGCTTTCGGCATGCCTGAGCTGCCCGAGGTGAAGAGCACGACCGCGGGCGCATCACCGTCGCTGTCGGGAGCGGGCGTACCGTCGCCCACCACGTCGAAGGCGGTGCGGAGGTCGCCAAGCGGGCTGGTCGGCACATCGACCGCCAGCTCCGTGTCGGAAAGTACGAGTCGCGGCCGCAGTAGCCCGACGGCGTGGTCGAGCTCGGCCGGACTCCACCACCGGTTGGCGAGCACCGGAACCGCGCCGTTGCACCACGCTGCCCACAACGCGACGATCCACTCGGGACTGTTGTAGCCGAACACCATGACCCGATCGCCCGCCCGGATGCCAAGCGCCGCCAGCATCGGACGCGCCGCGGAGACGGCATTACGGAACGCCGCGAACGAGATCCTGCGCTCGCCGTGTACGAGAAACGTCCGGTGCGTCCACGCCGAAGTTCCGGCGAGCAGGTCGTCGAACGTCGACGGGCCCTCCTCGTAGACCAGCCCGTCGTGTCCACCGAATGAGCCCTGGCGGACGGCGGAACCCCAGACCCGTTGTGCCATGGGGTCGCACCTTACTGTGCGTGAATCTGGAAGCCCTCCGACGGCTGCACGATCACGAAACCCTGGCCGTGGAACGCGACCTGCAATGCCTCACCGGAACCGCGCCCGATCAGCGCGCCCGCCTTGAAGCTCGTCTTCAACTGGGTCTGCAGTCCCGCCTACCAAGCCACGACGGCGTTGGTGTCGGCGAACGTGGGGGCCTCCGCGGCGTTGAGCACCACCGGCGGACCGTCGGTGGTCAAGGCCACCCAACCCGTGCCGCGCAGCGTGGTGTTGAACAAGCCTCCGGTCGCGATGCTGCCGCCCTTCACCCGCTCGATGTTCCAGTCGAGGCTCGAGGAGAACGCCAGCACGTTCTTTCCGCTGATCGACAGGCCGGTGTTGTTCAGGTTCAGCATGTGCACGTCGTAGGCCCGTTCGGCGAGGAACACGTCGCCCTGGCCCTGGCAGCGCATCAAGGGCAGGCCTTCGCCGGTGAGCGCCTTCTTGAGGAACTTTCCGGCGCCGCCACCCTCGAACGCGAAGTCGACGTTGCCCTGATACGCGACCATCGCGCCCTGGCGCGCCATGAAGGGTTCGCCCAGCCGCACCCGGAGCAGCTTGGAGTTCTGGTTCGCGATCGGCTTGGCTTCCTTCTCGCTGAACCGTCCGTCGACCAGGTCGCCGGTAATACCTGCGAAGCCGTCGCCGGAGGGTTGCGCCGCAGGTGCCACCTGGGGTGCGCCCTGAGCTGGGGTGCCCTGGCCGCCTTGCGGAGGTGCGCTGCCCATCGGCGCGGAGCCCGTTTGCCCCTGATGGGAGACCTGTTCGGTCCAGTTCCGGCCGTCCCACCAGCGATATTCGTAGCGGCCTTCGGGGTCGGGTTGCCAGCTGCCGGGTCCAGGTCCAGTCACCGCTTCGCTCCTTGCGTCCGAATGCGCCCATTCGCAGGCGTCTCACAGGAACTCTATGGCAAGCGGATGAACGCTCTGGTGCAGTTCCTCCGTCGCGAGGCCCTGAACTGGCATCCTGTGCAGATGGCAAAGGAAATCGACCCGCTGCGCGCCAAGGGCGCCCTAGCGGTGGTCAAGCAACACCCCGGCATGGTCTTGTTCCTGGCGTCGCCCGGCATCGTCGCGCTGGGTGTCGTGTGGTGGCTTTTCGGGACCGGGTGGGCGGCGCTGTTGTTCATCGCCGTCGTGCTCGCTGGCGGGGCTGCGCTGCTGCTCAGGCGCTGACGGGCAGTCTTCCGTTCGCCCGTGGTGAACTGCGCTCTGTAAAGGCTGTAACGGTGTAATCATGTAATCATGAGAACCCACCATCACCGCGGCCGCTCCGGCGGCTGGCAGCAAGCACAACAGCCCGACGCCACCGACGCCCCCGACTGGATCGCCGGCCGACTCCCCGAGGCCTGGTTCGCGGGCGACCCAAGCGTCGTCGTCGACCGTGAGGAAATCACCGTCGTCGGGCGCCTGCCCGAACCCGAAGGCGACGAGAGCGAGGCCCGCGCATCGGGGCGCGCCGCACGCTTCCGCGAGGACACCCGGTCGGAACGCATGCGCATCGCCGACGAGGCCGAGCACCGCTACGGGCGCAAGGTCGCCTGGGGCATAGAAATCGGAGCGGTCGGGTCCGAAGGATATGAGCGAATTCTGTTCACGCACATCGCCGTTCCGGTGATGACGCGGCTGAAGCAGCCTGAGCGTCAGGTGCTCGACGTCTTGGTCGACGCAGGCGTGGCCCGGTCACGTTCCGACGCCCTGGCGTGGTCGGTACGACTGGTCGGGGAGCACGCCGACGAGTGGCTCGGCAAGTTGCGCGAGGCGATGTCGACGGTCGACGACCTACGCGCCGAGGGCCCGAACCTCTAGACCTTGCGATTTGGGCGCGCTTTCGTTCGCTCAGCGGCTGTTTGCGCGCCCAATCGCTCGGTCAGACCTGCGTCATGGCCCAATACTCGCCGCGGCGGGCCAGCAGTTCGGTGTGGGTCCCGCGCTCGACGATCTGCCCGGCCTCCATCACCAGGATCAAGTCGGCATCGCGGATGGTGGAAAGGCGGTGGGCGATGATGAAACTCGTCCGGTCGCGGCGCAGTTCGGCCGTCGCGAGCTGAATCAGCAGTTCCGTTCGGGTGTCCACCGAACTGGTGGCCTCGTCGAGGATGAGCAGCCGAGGCTGGGCGAGGATCGCCCTGGCGATGGTGATCAGCTGTTTCTCGCCCGCGCTGATGTTGCCGCCGTCGTCGTTGATCCAGGTCTGATACCCATTCGGCAGCGTGTGGACGAACCTGTCGACATGGGCTGCTTTGGCCGCTTCGACGACGTCCTGCTCGGTCGCGTCGGGCCTGCCGTAGGCGATGTTGTCGTAGATCGTGCCGCCGAACAGCCAGGTGTCCTGCAGCACCATGCCGATCCGGGACCGCAGTTGATGCCGGGCCATGGTCGCGATGTCGATGCCGTCGACGAGGATTCGTCCCGAATCGACCTCGTAGAACCGCATGAGCAGGTTCACCAGGGTGGTCTTGCCCGCTCCGGTGGGGCCGACGATCGCGACCGTACTGCCGGGCTCGGCGACCAGGGACAGGTCCTCGATGATCGGGGTTCCCGGCCGGTAGGCGAAGTCGACGTGCTCGAACTCGACGCGGCCCGCGAGCGGGCGGTCGGCGCCGGGAGTGGATGAGTCGGGAGTCTGCTCGTCGGCGTCGAGTAGTTCGAATACCCTTTCCGCGCTGGCGATCCCGGACTGCATCGTGTTGTACATGGCGGCCACCTGAGTGAGCGGCTGGTTGAACTGGCGGACGTACTGAATGAACGCCTGGATGCTGCCCAGAGTCAGTTGCCCTGTCGCGACCTGGATTCCGCCGACCACTGCAACGCCGACATAGCTCACGTTGCCGATGAACGTCGTCGCCGGGCCGACGAGTCCCGAGAGGAATTGCGCCCCGAAACTGGCCTGGTAGACGTCGGTGTTGAGATCGCCGAATTTGTCCTCCGCCAACGCCCGATGGCCGAAGGTCTTCACCACCGTGAACCCGCTGTAGGTCTCTTCGATGTGGGCGTTCAACCGGCCGGTATTGCGCCACTGTGCGATGAACAACCGTTGCGACCGCCGCGCGATCGTGCGCGTCGCAAGCAGCGACAGCGGCACCGTCAGCACGGTGATCAGCGTCAGCAGCGGCGAAATCGTCGACATCATCACGAATACGGCGACCACGGTCAACACCGACGTCAACAACTGACTGATGGTCATCGACAGCGAAGTCTGGATGTTGTCGATGTCGTTGGTGACGCGGCTGAGTACCTCGCCGCGCTGCCGTGAATCGAAGTACGACAACGGAAGTCGATGTACCTTGTCCTCGACGTCGGACCGCAGCGCAACCATCGTGCGTTGGACCGTGAC
>JAOPVI010000138.1 GCA_025966225.1 Mycobacterium sp.
AAGCGGCATCGGACTCCCTGCTCAGCACGATGAGCATCCTCGGCCTCGGCCTTGGCGCAGCAGGTTTCGCAGTCGCCCTGTGGGGTCAGTTTCGGACACGACGGTACAACGCCTTCGCCTACTGGGCGGCGGTGATGATGGTCGCCGTGTTCGGCACCATGGTCGCCGACACCCTCCACCACCAGCTCGGCGTCTCGTTTGGGATGTCCAGCGTGGCCTGCGCCTTTGCGGTCGCGGCCACCTTCTGGGCGTGGTACCGCGTCGAGCACACGTTGTCCATACACAGCATCACCACACGACGCCGCGAGGTGTTCTATTGGCTGACAGTGTCGTTTACGTTCGCCCTCGGAACCGCCGCCGGCGACCTTACGGCCAGCCAACTGCACTTCGGATTCGTCGGATCGATCGTGCTGTTCGCCGTCGTGATGATCGTTCCGGCGTTGGGCTGTTGGCGTTTTCGCCTGAATACCGTCGTCGCATTCTGGTGGACATACATCGTCACCCGGCCGCTCGGCGCCTCTGTTGCCGATTGGCTGAGTAAGCCGACCAAGTCCGGAGGCCTCGGCTACGGCGACGGCCCGGTCGCCGCCATTCTGCTAGCGTTCGCGCTCGTCCTGATCACCTTTGCGGCCATCCGCTTGGGCCGGCGAAATCGCCGACTAAATCGGCTCCCACAGTCGAACCGCGACCGCGCCGCGCTCTTGGAATAGCCCTACGTGTGGCCGAGGACATCCATTCTCGCCGAACACACAGAGCTCGCCGAAGCAGTGCGTGGCAGGTCGCTCGAAGCGATTCAGGCGCACCTTGCGGGCACGGCCAGTCGGAATCGTTGTGTCATTCGCGGATGAACCGCCATGAGGGCGCTAACCGGAAACTGCGAATTACTGCTGGCAGGGACCGACAACGGGTGTCAGCGGTGAAGACGTGGCGTGCCTGGAGCGCAACCATTGACTGACACAGCGGGATCGCGGACAGCGCCGCCCGCCCAAGGGGCACCGCCCCAAAACCGACAAGGCCAAGGTATGAGCGTTCTTCGGGTGGGCAGGATTGAGCTGTCGCTGGCCAACGCCCTCGCCGCGAAATATCAAGCGCTGCAATTGCCTAACGATCCCACACGGACCGCCTTCCTTGCCCAACACGGCGCCTCGGTCATCGCCATCGTCGACTCTGGGCCTCCGGGTGTGGACGCAGATCTGATGATGGCACTGCCCAACCTCGGCGCCATCGTGCACCACGGGGCCGGCTACGACTCGATCGACGTCCACGCGGCGCGGCGCCTCGGCATCGGCGTCAGCAACACCCCCGACGTGCTCAACGACACAGTTGCCGACACGGCCGTCGGCCTGATGCTGGCTACGATGCGCGGCCTGTCTACGGCAGACCGCTTTGTCCGCGAGGGCCTTTGGCACGTCAACGGCGGATTTCCCCTAGGAAGAGACCTGAGCGGATCACGAGTCGGCATCCTGGGCCTTGGCCGTATCGGATCAGCAATCGCCCAGCGACTCGTCGGTTTTGATTGCGCCATCAGTTATCACAGTCGCCACCCAGTATCCGGCGCTCCGTTCAGTTACATCGCCTCCCCAGTCGCGTTGGCTGAGTCAGTTGACGTGCTGGTGGTCGCGACCCTCGGCGGTCCAGGCACCAAACACCTGGTGAGTCGTGCAGTGTTGGAAGCTCTCGGACCGTACGGCTACGTCATCAATATCGCACGGGGCAGCGTCATTGATCAGGACGCTCTCGTCGAACTGCTCGTTGCGGGACGGTTGGCAGGCGCCGGACTGGATGTCTTCAGCAATGAACCTTGTGTACCAACGGAATTTCGCGAAATGGACAATGTCGTGCTGCTACCGCACATCGGGGGTGCGACAGTTCGAGGCCTCTCGGTGATGAGGGAGCTGGTGTTGCGGAATCTCGATCAGTACCTCACACACGGGACACTGGCAACACCGGTCGTTCCACCGAATAAGCGCACGCACAACGGGTTTCACAGATGAGCCGGCTGTCACCGGCGCACGGGGCGCTGCATCGATAGGGCGAGATACGTCGTGAGCGACGTTGTCGGTGTATCGCCGCGGCGGCGCGTTTCTGCGATCGCCCTGAACCATCGGGACCGATGTCCCGGCTCATACGGCGCCGGACTGATCGCCGCTCCTGGTGCTGTGAGGTGCTCGGCCGCATCGTTCAGTCATCGCCATCAACGTCCGACGCAATGTGTCCAAGGCTGTGTGCAGCTCGCGCTTCACGACGGCGTCGGCGACATTCAGCTCGGCGGCTATTTGCCCCGTCGTCCGTCCCAGGTAATACGCCTCTCGAATCACCGCACGATGCGAGGGGGACAACTGCTTCATGGCTTCGCTGACCAGTTTGCGATCAAACGGCGTTGCCATCTGGTCGGCTCGCGACGCATCGATGCGCCTCGGTCGGCCAGCCTCAGCGCCGGTGGTCATGATGGCCCGCGGCCTTCATCACGGTGTTTCGTTGGGCGGCGCGCGAAGCGGCGTCGCCTGCTCGGGTCCGGTGTCCGAATGACGGCCGGCGTGCAGACCGATCAACACATCCACCCCATTGGCCGTGGCCTGATTTTCCAGCAGATAGGTGAGGATGAAGTCGTGCGATGTCGCCAGGTGCTCCCGGGTGAGCTGCGCGGCTAGGGCGGCGTCACCGTTCTCGACTGCGGCGAGGATGGCCAGGTGTTCGGATGTCAGGTTCTCGGTCTGACCAACTACCTCAAGGTAGACGTACATATAACGATCCCCGAGACGTCTCAACTGCTCGACAAGCTCAATCATCCGCGGACGGCCCGCGCGTCGATAGACCGCCGCGTGAAAGTCGGTGTTGGCAGCCAGCCACGTCCGCGTATCCGAGTGCTCTTCCATGATTTCGAGCTGCTTGCGCATCGTAAGCAGTTCGGCGCGACCGACATTCGAGACGGCGAGCTGAGTGGCGAGCGGCTCGATCGCCTCACGCAACTCGTAGATTTCCTGCAGCTCTGCGACCGACATCCCGGTCACCATTGCGGTCGCGTTCGACGACGGCTGCACGAGTCCCTCGCCGGTGAGGATCTGTAGCGCATCGCGTACCGGAATGCGGCTTACGCCGAACTGCTGAGCGATGCTCTGCTGAGAAAGTCTCGAGCCCGGGCCGATGTCGCCCTGCAGGATCTCCGACCGCAGCCGTGAAGCCACCCGTCCGGCTGCATTTTGGTATGCCATCTAGTCTCCTTGTATACAGTGCCGATGCCCTGTATACACCGAGTCCCTGAGTGCAGTCTGCGTCGACCGCCTGCCGCGGACGCTGACACCCGCGTGAGTGACGCGCGACCGCTGCTCCGGCGAAGCGGGAGAACAATCCCAACGCGTTCTCACGCTCCACGCCGTGCAACTGCTCGGGGTCTCATCGGCTTCGTGGCGTCCCCCGAGCGTCCTACATCACCGGTACCAACGCGGCCTTCGACGGCGGTCGGCGATTATTGTCGTCCCTCGACTGACGACGGAGTCGCGGCCCGCCCTCTGCCCGCTCAAGAGAGTGCGAGAACCAGCTTGCCGGTGTTCTCGCCGCGGAAGAGCGTGAGCAGAACGTCCGGGAAGTCGTTGACGTCGCCTGTTACGACATGCTCGCGTGAGCGCAGCTCGCCGCTGCCAAGCCACTTCGCCAGCTGGGCAACACCTTCGGCGTAGCGGTCGACATAGTCGAAGATCACGAAGCCGGTCATCGATGCGCGTGCGACGAGCAGCTGCATGTAGTTGGCCGGTCCGCCCGCCGCTGCGGTGGCGTTGTACTGCGAGACGGCGCCGCAGAGCACGATGCGACCGCCGCGGGCGAGGCTCGCCAGCGCCGCCTCGAGTGCTTCGCCGCCGACGTTGTCGAAGAACACGTCGACGCCGTTGGGGGCGTGGGTTTTCAACTGCGCGCGCAGATCGCCGGCTTTGTAGTCTATGGCGGCGTCGAACCCGAGCTCCTCGACCAGCCAGCGACACTTCTCTGGCCCGCCGGCGATGCCGATCGCCCGGCAATCCTTGATTCGGGCGATCTGGCCGGCGATGCCGCCCACCGACCCGGCCGCGCCCGAGACGACGACCGTCTGACCCGGCTCGGGCCTGCCGACGTCGAGCAGCCCGAAGTAGGCGGTCAGGCCGCCGATGCCAAGGACGCCGAGCTGGACGGGAGCGGGCGCGAGGCTGGTGTCCACCGGGGTCACACCGCGTCCGTCAGAGAGCGCGTAGCGCTGAACCCCGAAGACGCCGTACGCCTGGTCGCCCACCGCGAAGTCCGCGTGACGCGACTCGATGACGCGTCCGATGCCGGCGGCACGCATCACTTCGCCGATCCCGACGGGTGGCACGTACGAACGACCGGCATTCATCCAAGTCCGCATCGCCGGATCGATGGAGAGGTACTCCACCCGGACGAGAAGTTCACCGCCGGCCGGGCTCGGCACCGGTTCCTCGGTGAACGTCCAGTCGGTCGGCTTGGGTAGGCCGACCGGCCGCGCGGCCAGACGGCATTGCGTGTTGACGAGCGTCACTGTTCACTTCTCCTGGTTTGCGTTGTGTCGTAGCGCTACCGTCTTGAGTGTGGCGGCGCCCCCGGGATCTTCGGACGTGGAAGGCACGATCGCCACACAGTCGGCGCCGGCGTCGTGGTAAGCCCGAAGCCGCGCGGCGACACGCTCCGGCGACCCCAGCGCGCACACCTGCTCGAGCAGTTCGACGGGGACGGCGGTCGCCAGCTCGGCGCGGCGCGCACCCGTGCGGGCACGCTGGACGAGGTCGAGAAACCCGAGCTCGCTGAACATTTCGCCGTATCCGGGAGGGGCAAGGTAGACGGCCAGCTGGGCAGCCAACTGGGCGAGCGCCGCGTCCCCGGGGTCGACGGCGACTGGAACCCACACTGTCAGGCGCGGCGGGATGCGCCCGACCGTGGCAGCCTCGGCATCGATGATCGCCCGCATGTCGGCGACCCGGGCGGGCGGTACCAGATTGAGCACGACCTCATCTGCGTGCTGCGCCGCCACCCGCGTCATTGCAGGCCCGAATGCACCTACCGCGATTCTGCTGTCCGGCAGCGGCTTTCGAAGCCGGAAGCCGTGGGAGCGAACATGGCTACCGGTGTAGTCGACCCGCGTACCGGCAAGCAGCGGCCTCAGGCACTCGATCGTTTCACGCATGTGCGACGCGTGCTGCGCCCACTGCCGGTCGTGCCAGCCGGCCACGATCGCCGGACTGGACGCGCCCAGCGCGATGTCGACCTCACTGCCGGTGAGGGACGCGACCGACGATGCGCCCAACGCCAGCGCTACCGGGCTGCGTACGGCGAGGGCCAGCGGACCCAACTTCAGGCGCAAGCCGGGCGCGCGGTGCCCGACCGCAGTGGCCAACGCGAAGGCGTCGTAGGTGGCCATCTCGCCGATCCACAGCGTGTCGAACGGGCCTGCACGGGCCGCCACTGCGACGTCGAGTGCCTCCTCGTCGGGTCGGTCCAGCCAGAACGGCAGCGCGACTTCGATATCTCGGGTCACAGCGTCGCCACGTCGGCCGGCTGATCGAGCAATAGGCGGCCGGGCAGCTCGCGCGACGCCTCGTTGACCTGAAAATGAGCGGTGGCGGTGTACGCGTCGCGGAACCGTCGCTGCAGTGGGGAGCTGTCGTAGATCGCGGTGCCGCCCGCGAGGTCGTACATGGTGCGGACCACGTCGGCGGAGGTACGCGCCGCGTGAGTTGCCGCCAAACGCAGGTGGTTTCGCGCCTCGACGGACACGCCTTCGTCGCCCTGGCTGGCATGCCACGCCGTCTCGATCGCCTCGTAGTACAGCGCTCGCGCAGCGCCCAGCGCCGACTCCGCAGTGGCCACGGCCGCTTGGCTGGCGGGACGCTCGGCCAGCGTGCGCGTCGAGCCAAGCCCCTTCTTGTCGCAGGCCAGTTCGATGAGGTCGTCGATCGCGGCGCGCGCATTGCCCAACGCGGCCGCGCCGATCGACAACGCGAAGAACCCGAAGACCGGGAACCGATACAGCGGCCGGTCCACGACCGGACCGTTGAAGATCGAGAACGCGCGATCGCCAGGCACGAACACCTCGTCGGCCACCGAGTCGTGGCTGCCGGTGCCGCGCAGGCCCAGTGTGTGCCAGGTGTCGAGAACCTGAAGGTCTTCCTTGCGCAACGCGACCACCGAAGGCACGCGCTGATCGTCAACCAGGCAGCCGGCGAACAACAGGTCCGCGTGGGTGATTCCGCTGCAGACCGGCCAGCGGCCGGACACCACCACGCCGCCGTCCACCCTCCGCCCCGGCCCGCGCGGAGCCCACCCGCCTGCGGCGAACCCCCGCCC
>JAOPVI010000009.1 GCA_025966225.1 Mycobacterium sp.
TAGATCGGGATGTCGGGGCGCGGCGTGAAGCCCATGAACGAGAAGTTCGACGTCCACCGCTGGCCGGTCGGCGGGACGTCACCTCCCAGGATCGCGCGGACGATGCCGATGTATTCGCGCATTTCGGCGGTCGGCTTGCCGATCTGCTGACCGTGCCAGCCGCCCATGGTGGTGCGGTGGCCCACGCCGAGGCCGAGTCGAAAACGCCCGCCCGAGATGTCGTCGACTGTTGCCGCGGTCTGGGCCATCGATGCCGGCGAACGGTGATACACCGGCGCCACGGAGGTGCCTATCGCTACCCGCTGGGTGCGCATCGCCAGGGCGGCGGCCATGGTGAACGAGTCACGAGCCGCGATGTGGGACAACATGATCGAGTCATAGCCCAGCTCGTCGGCCAGCTGCGCGTGGGCAACGGCGTGGTCGAACGGCTCTAGCGCCGGAATCGCACAGCTGATCGAGGTTTGCACAACGGTCAATCTACGCGCTTATAGGACAGTCATCAAGTTCTATCTTGACGATTGTCAATTTGTTGCGTTAAGGTGAGTCAGCGGTCGGACACGCCGATCTCGACACCGCGCGGATGGATACTCGAATGAACCGAGCAGTGTCAGTTAGCGGAAAGGTCGTCGTCATCACCGGCGGCGCCCGCGGGATCGGGTTGGCCGCCGCGACGGCGCTGCACCTGCTTGGGGCGAAGGTCGCCATCGGCGACATCGACGAGCAAGCGGTCAAACAGGCGGGTGCGAACCTTGGGCTCGACGTGTCTGGCACGCTCGACGTGACAGATCACGACTCGTTCGCCGGCTTCCTCGATGACGTCGAAGAACGGCTGGGGCCCATCGACGTGCTGGTCAACAACGCCGGGATCCTTCCTGTGGGTCGGCTTGTCGACGAGCCCGACGCGCTGACGCGGCGCGCGTTGGCCGTCAACGTCTACGGCGTGATCGTCGGCACGAAGGTCGCGGCCCGGCGGATGCTCAACCGGCGCAGTGGCCACATCATCAACGTCGCATCGGTGAACTCCGAGACGCCGTCGCCGGGGGTAGCGACATACTGCGCCACCAAGCACGCCGTCCTCGGGTTCACCAATTCGATTCGCGCCGAACATCGCGGCACCGGTGTCCGCTACTCGGCAGTCCTCCCGGCGATGACCAACACGGAGATGATCGCCGGCATCGACCAAGCCAGGGGCCTGAAGAATGCCGAAGCAAGCGATGTCGCAAAGGCGATCGTCGGCCTGATCCGCAAGCCGAAACGACGCGTCACGGTCACCCGGGCAGCCGGAGTGGTGTTGGGGATCCAACGGATTCTGCCCGGCGGGGTAGCAGACGCGTTGAGGCGCTCACTCGGGTTGGACCATCTGTTCACCGACCGCATCGACGTTGGAAAACGCGCAACCTACGAGCATAAGGTGCGCGGCCCTGGCGCCCAAGATCAATGAGTCAACTGCCAATATTTTAATTGACAGTTGTCATATTGCCGGATAGGCTTGCACCCACATACACGAGGGGAAGGCGCAGCGATGAGCACGGTGGTTCACCGCGACACGGTCACGGTCGGCGGGGCGTTTCTGGCGATGGTCGAATCCCGCGCCGATGGGCCGGCGATCCTCAACGCCGATCTCGACGTGGTGCTCTCGTGGCGTGAATACGGCGCTCAGGCCCGCCGCGCCGCAACGGGCCTCGCCGAACTCGGTCTGCGCCACGGGGACACGCTTGGGCTCCTGCTCAGCAACAGGCCCGAGTTCCACGTCGCCGATGCCGGCGCGCTGCTCCTCGGCGCCATACCCTTCTCGATGTACAACACCTCGGCACCCGAACAGCTCGCCCACTTGGTCGCCGACGCGGACTGTCGAATCGTCATCACAGAGGCGACGTTGGTTGACGGCCTGCTCGCCGCGCTCGAGCGTGGCAGCGGCGCCGTGGACCACGTCCTCGTCGTCGGATCGGACTCGTGGTTTGAGCTGTTGGACTCCGACGAGATGGAGCACGCTGCGGCCGGAAAGGCAAGCGACCTCGCCACGTTGATCTACACGTCGGGCACGACCGGGCCGCCCAAGGGCGTCGAGCTCACACACGCGAACATCCTCACCATGGCCGCCGAGATTGGCGCGCTGGTCGGAATTCAGCCGGGCCAACGCACGATCTCTTATCTGCCGATGGCTCATATCGCCGAGCGCGTCTGCACGCACTACCTGCCGATGACCGTGGGCTTCAGCGTCGTGTGTTGTCCAAGCCCAAGCGCCGTCACGCAATTGCTGCCACGGGTTCGCCCGCACATGTTCTTCTCTCCACCGCGATTGTGGGAGAAACTGCAGGCGTCCATCGCGACCGACGTCGCGGCCGGGATCGACCACCATGAGATCCGTCGTCGCCTGGGCTTCGACGAGCTCACGGCGGCGGTGACCGGCGCCGCGCCATGCCCGCCCGCGGTGATCGAGTTCTTCGACGCGATCGGGATCCCGTTGCGAGAGGTCTATGGCCTCTCGGAAACCACTGGCGTCGTCTCGTTGGCCGCCGCAGACGACGTCCGCCCCGGCACCGTGGGGCCACCTCTTCCCAGCGCGCAGGTGAGGTTGGCCGAGGACGGCGAGCTCCTCGTCCGCGGTCCGCTGCTGATGGCGGGCTATCGCAACCGACCGGTGGCGACCACCGAGGCGATCGACGCCGAGGGCTGGCTGCACACGGGCGACGTCGCCCGCATCGAGGCTGACGGGCACCTGCGGATCGTCGACCGCAAGAAGGAGCTGATCATCAATGCCGCGGGAAAGAACATGTCGCCCGCCAACATCGAAGCACGCCTGAAAGAAGGCAGCCCGCTCATCGGTCAGGCGTGCGTGTTCGGCAACGGGCGACCGTACAACGTCGCGCTGATCGTCCTGGATCCCACGGTCGCGGCTTCGTACGCCACGGATGCCGAACTGCAGGCCGAGGTGCAGGCGGGGGTCGACCGCGCCAACGCCCGGCTGGCGCGCGTCGAGCAGATCAAGCGCTTCGCGATCCTCGCCGAGGAGTGGCTGCCCGATTCCGACGAGTTGACCCCGACGATGAAGCTCAAGCGCCGGCCCATCACCGAGAAGTACGCCTCGCAGATCGAGGCGCTCTACACGACGAAGGAGACGAAATGAAGCTCGTGAGATACAGCCACGAAGGTGCCGGTGTGAGCGCAGGAGTCGTCGTCGACGACCACGTTGTCGCGCTCGGCGCGCTCGACGGCGCCCCCACCGACGTCACCGCGCTACTGGCGGCCGGCCCGGACGCCGCCGCGGATGTGGCCCGCAAGGCCACCAGCGCGCGGCAGCGCACACCTCTCGCGGAAGTCGTTCTGCACGCACCGATTCCGGCGCCGTCGAAGTACCTCGCGATCGGCTTCAACTTCACGTCGCACCTCGCAGAGATTCAAGAGGCCGCGACGCAGCCCCAGTACGCCACGCAGATGGAACGCTTTTCACATCTGCGTGCGGCGTTCCCGGACCAGAAGCTGCCGACGTTCTTCAACAAGCAGGTCTCGTGCATCACCGGACCCTACGACCCGATCCTCGCGCCGTACGACTCGCTGATGCTCGACTACGAGGGTGAACTCGTGGCGGTCATCGGGCGACGGGTCCGCCGTGCCGACGCCGCCACCGCGTTTGCGTCCGTCGCCGGCTACACGGTGGGCAACGACGTGTCGGTACGGGACTGGCAGCAAGACACCCCAACTATGTGGCCGGGCAAGAGCTTTGACACCCACGGCCCCATTGGTCCGTGGGTCGTAACCGCCGACGAGGTGGATCCGGCGGGTCTCGGCATCCGCACATGGGTCGACGGCGAGCTGCGTCAGGACGGCTCCACGAAGGAGATGGTCACCGGGATTGGCGACATGATCGCGGCGCTGTCCCGCGTCTGCACGCTGGAACCCGGCGACCTCATCGCCACCGGGACGCCCGGCGGCGTCGGTGTGTTCTCCGGACGGCTACTGCGACCCGGTCAGCGGGTGCGAGTCGAGATCGAGGGAATCGGCGCCATCGAGAACCCCGTGGTCGCGGAGCCCTCCCCCACCAATTAGCAGGGCTGCGATGGGAATGTTGTGTGTCGCCATCGGCTAACGGTCAACGCGGGTTCGCGGTGCTGGCCATTCAGAAGCACTGTTGCGCAATCGGATCGCGCCCACTACGACTTCTTCAGTCAGAAGGCCGCATCGGTCAGGTCCATGACCGTCGGGTCGACCGTCTCGATGGCCTTGCGGTCGGCGGACAGATGCGGCAGGGCACTGTGATGGGCAAGCGATACGTCGACCAGGCGGGTTCAGAGGTGCTCGTCACCAAGGCGGGCATCGGCACTCTGAGCGCCGGTGATGTCCCGCTGCGGCTCAAGGACAGCAAGCCGCTGCCTGCCAGCGACTAATCGAATGCCATTGCCCCACTGCAGAAGCGCGGGCAAAGCGGGCGCGCGAACGACCAGCGTGCATAATGCGAATTGGATTCCGGCTGGGAAGGAAATAGCCACGGTGAGCGAAGAGCGGGTCAGGGTGGAGATCGGCGCCAACGGCGTGGCGACGGTGACGTTGGCTCGTGCTGACAAGCACAACGCCCTTGACCAGCCGATGTTCGAAGGGTTGATCAACGCCGCCGAACAACTGGCAAGCGACGTGACGGTTCGCGCAGTCGTGATCCATGGCGAGGGCAAGAGTTTCTGCTCAGGTCTGGACATCGCGAGCTTCATGACCCGACCAGGCGGCGCGGAGGTCCTCTTGGTCCGCGACGGCAGCCTGCTTGCGAACTTCGCTCAGCGCGTGACCTATGACTGGTCGCTGGTCCCCGCGCCGGTGATTGCCGCGATCCACGGCAACTGTTTCGGCGGTGGCCTACAGATCGCGCTCGGTGCCGACATCCGGCTGGCGGCGCCAAACGCGCGCCTCTCCATCCTGGAGATCAAATGGGGCCTCGTACCGGACATGGGCATCACCCAGTCGCTTCCACGACTGATACCAATCGACGTCGCCAAGGAACTGACGTTTACCGGCCGGATCGTCTCCGGCAGCGAGGGTTGCGATCTCGGGTTGATCACGCGCATCGCAGACGATCCGCTTGCCGCAGCGTTGACACTCGCCGACGAGATCGCGCGGCAGTCCCCGGATGCCGTCCGCGCGGCTAAGCGGCTCTACAACGAGACGTGGGCCGGCAACAACGCCGCGGCGGCCCTGGTGCTCGAGACCGACCTCCAGGTCGGCCTTCTCGGCAAACCCAACCAGATCGCCGCCGTCACCGCCGGAATGCAAGGCGAACAAGGAGTCTTCTCAAATCCCGAATGAGGATGTGTCAGTGCGCCAGGTCGGCCTTCAGTGCGTGGCGCAAGAGTTCCTCGGAGGCGTTGAGGAAACGTTGGGCGTAGGCCGGGTAGGCAGCCCCACTGCCCCGCGTCGCCAGATCGTCATGCGTCGCCGCCCGCGTCCCAGACTTGCAGGTCACGAGTGATTGCGCGGCCAAGTCATCACGTCACGTTTCACGCCATCTCGGCAATGCCGCCACGTATTGTTCCCAGACCCGTTCCCGGTGTGCCCACGTTGCTGAGCTCCGATCCTGGGCCGAAATGATTTCGATCCGCCCGGCACTCGCTTGATCATCGGCCATCGGCGGATGACCGTTCGGCTTATGCTCAGGTTGGGTAGCCATGGTGCTGCCATGGCGCCGGTGCGGTTCGAGGCGAGCGATGGCCAGCAGCGACCCCCTGCCGACGCAGGGCGATATGAACGCCGGGGTCCCGGCGGAGTTGGTGGCTGCCGGTTTCGAGGATCCCGAGGAGATCGGCCGAGGCGGGTTCGGCGTGGTGTATCGCTGCAACCAGCGCGAGCTCGATCGCACCGTCGCGGTGAAAGTGCTGACCGCGTATCTCGAGCCCGACAACCTGGAGCGGTTCGTGCGCGAGCAGGTCGCAATGGGCAAACTGTCCGGGCATCCGCACATCGTCAACATCTTCCAGGTCGGGATGACCGCGACCGGCCGGCCGTACATCGTGATGCAGGACCACCCGCACGGTTCGTTGGAGACCAAGATTCATGACAACGGACCGGTTGGGTGGGCCGACGCACTGCACATCGGCGTCAAGGTCGCCGGCGCGTTGGAAACCGCGCACCGGCGGAACACCCTCCATCGCGACGTCAAGCCGGCCAACATCCTGCTCACCGAGTACGGCGAACCGCAGCTGACGGACTTCGGGATTGCCCGCATCATCGGCGGGTTCGAGACCGCGGACGGCGCGGTCATGGGTT
>JAOPVI010000051.1 GCA_025966225.1 Mycobacterium sp.
CCCCCACATCCTTTTCCAAGTCGTCGGCTGACATCGCGGTGTGAGTCCGTGACGCGCATTGGTAGTAGCGGTACAACTTCCCCCGGGCCTTGCTCGGCTGGAAATACATTGGCGCTCCGCAGAAGTGGCAGACGAGCAGTCCGGTCAACAGACCCTTGACGGGCTTGGTCCCCGTCCTGCGGGTCTGGTTACTGTCGAGAATCGATTGCACGCGGTTCCATTCGTCCAACGACACCAACGGCTCCGCGTACACGATCGGAGCGCCGGCATCGTCCCTGACGGTTTCCCCTTCGTGGTGGACGTACCCGAGCAACGACTTGGACCGCAGTTTGTTGCGGATGGACGACACGTGCCAGGACTCACCGGTAGTCCGGCCACGGTAGACCTCGGACGGCGGAATCCCGTCTGTGTTCAAGTCTTTCGCTATGTACGCCAACGGACGACCGGCGAGGAACTCGTTCACGATCCGACGAACAACCGCAGCGGCAACCCGGTCGACCTCTAGCGACCAGCCGCCACCTTCACGGGGGACCGCTGTGTAGCCGTAGGGGACTTTTCCACCGGACCAACGACCAAGGTCCCTCAACTTCGACTTGGACGCCCGTGTCCGCTCACGAATACCTTCTAGCTCGAACCCAAAGGTCGGTCAGCTTCCGAACGCCTTCTTCGGCGGCGACGACGGCTCTGGCAGCGTCCCGGGGTACGGCAATTCCAATGCCTCGCGCTGAACGACGAACAGTTGGTCGCATGCCGCCAGCGCCGCGTCGAGCATCTTGTCCAGCGTCGACCGCGGGAACGTAGCGCCCTCGCCCGTGCCCTGAATCTCGACCAAGGTTCCGGTGTCCGTCGCGACGACGTTCATGTCCACCTCGGCGCGGGAGTCCTCCTCGTATGGCAGATCGGTTCGCACTCGGCCGTCGACCACGCCGACCGATACCGCCGCGATCGCGCACGACAGGGGCCGCGGATCCGACAAGCGGTCGACGGCCGCCAGGTACGTCACGGCGTCAGCCAATGCGACATACGCGCCCGTGATGGCCGCAGTCCGCGTGCCGCCGTCGGCCTGGAGCACGTCGCAGTCGATGGCAATGGTGTTCTCGCCCAGCGCCGCCAGATCGATGCACGCCCGCAGCGATCGCCCAACCAGCCGGCTGATCTCCTGTGTGCGGCCACCGACGCGACCCTTGACCGACTCCCGGTCCGAGCGGTCGTGCGTGGCGGCGGGCAGCATCGCGTACTCGGCGGTGAGCCAGCCCAACCCCGAACCCTTTCGCCACCGTGGCACCCCTTCGGTGACGCTGGCGGTGCACATCACCCGGGTCTGGCCGAACTCGACGAGCACCGAGCCTGCCGGATGGTTCGTGAAGCCGCGGGTGATGGTTACCGGGCGCAGCTCGTCATCGAGGCGGCCGTCTTCTCGTCTGGACACCCGCCAACCCTAACGGCTCTAGCGATGGGTGACGTCGAAGGACTCGTCGCACACCACGGCGTGCACCGGTCCGTCGAATTCAGCCTTCGCCTCGCTGATCACGTCCTCGCGCGACGTCCACGGCGGGATGTGGGTCAAGAGCAGTTCGCCGACACCGGCCTTCTTCGCGGCGCGACCAGCCTCCGTGCCCGACAGATGCAGTTTCGGAGGCCGGTCGGGCGAATGCGTCCACGACGCCTCGCACAGGAAGACGTCGGCGTCCCGCGCCAGGTCGATCAGCGCGTCGCAGTATCCCGTGTCTCCGCTGTAGACGAACGTCGCACCGGAGGGATCAGTGAAGCGCATGCCGTACGACTCGGTGGGATGGCACACCAGCCGCGGCACCACGGTGAGCTCGCCGATCTGGACGGCTTTCTTGTCCACCCACTTGTGGATCTCGAAGATGTCGGAGAAGTCGTCGATCTCCTTGCCCTCCGGCGACGACGCTGCGCCGAGGCGCGCCCACGTCGCATCGGGCCCGTACATGAGCGCGCGCCCCTCGGGCGGTTTCGGGTGATAACGCCGCCAGACGAAGAGGCCGGGAAGATCGAGGCAATGGTCCGCGTGGAGGTGCGAAAGGAGGACGCCGACCGTCCCTGGGTCGGCATGCCGCTGCAGGGTACCAAGCACTCCGCCGCCGAAGTCGATCACCAGCGGTGGTGTATCGGGTGCGGTCACCAAATAGCCCGAGGCTGGCGAATCTGGCCCGACGACGCTGCCGGAACATCCGAGTACGGTGATTCGCACGCTCACTAGCTTGCCATGCCCTATAACGCTCTGGCGAAAACATCACAGCTTTAAGCGTCAAGTTTCATTCTTGGTCACAATCGTGAGGTGTGACCAGGGTGGACACGATGAGACGGCCGACAAGCTTCGGGCGGCATGTGGCGAACGCCTCAATGGATACGTGGCTTAGCAAAGCTCAGGCGGCGAGCTGCGGCGGGATGCCCGCCCTGCGCTTCGCCCTGGCCTTGCGATCGGGTCCGGACAGCACGTACGCGGCGACGACGCCTGCGATCGCCCCGCTCAGGTGGCCCTGCCAGGAGACCCCCAGCGTGCCCGGGAACACGCCGAGCAGAACGCTGCCGTACACGAAGAACACGACGACCCCAACGACGATCTGCCACACCTGGCGAGTGAAGAACCCGAACACGATGAGGAACGTCAGCCAGCCCATGATGAGCCCCGAAGCGCCGATGTGGACGGTTTCTACCCCGGGGGGCGCGCCCCAGTTGCCGATCACCCACGTGCCCAGGCCGCCGAGCACCCAGACGATCGCCGTCGCTCCGATGAACCGGCCGAGGCCGGTCAAACCTACGAGGAAGCCGAGCACCAGGGCGGGAACCGTGTTGGCATACAGGTGGGCCCAGCCGCCGTGAAGGAACGGCGCCCAGAGGATGCCCCACAGGCCGTCGACCTCCCATGGCCGGATGCCGTCCTGATCGAGCGCCTGGTTGTCGAGGAAGTAGTCGTAGGCCTCGATGACGTAGAGCACGGCGACGAAACTCAGGATGGTGACGCCCGCCACCTTCCAGGTCGCCGACTTCTTCGGCTCGGTCGTCGGCAATCCGGTCATGCCCATAGCTGCCCTTCCAACGCGTCCTCCGCGTCATCCAGGCTACCGGCGTACGCCCCGGTGGACAGATACTTCCAACCAGCGTCCGCAACGACGAATGCGATGTCGGCGCGTTCCCCGGCCTTGCGCGCCTTGGCGGCCATGCCCAGCGCGGCATGCAGCACCGCGCCCGTCGAGATGCCCGCGAAGATGCCCTCCCTCTGCACCAACTCGCGGGTTCGCTTGACCGCGTCGAACGACCCGACCGAGAAGCGGGTCGTGAGGATCTCGGGGTCGTACAGCTCAGGCACGAAGCCCTCGTCGATGTTGCGCAGCGCGTAGACACCCTCGCCGTAGCGTGGCTCCGCGGCCACGATCTGGACTCCGGGCACCTGCTCGCGGAGAAACCGCCCCGTCCCCATCAGCGTTCCCGTCGTGCCGAGGCCCGCCACGAAGTGGGTGAGCTCGGGCAGGTCGGCGAGCAGTTCGGGACCCGTGCCGTCATAGTGCGCGGCGCTGTTGGCCGGATTGCCGTACTGGTAAAGCATCACCCACTCGGGGTGCTCCTCGGCCAGCGCCTTGGCATGCGCCACCGCGGTATTCGACCCACCCTCGGCCGGCGAGTAGATGATCTTGGCGCCGTACAACTCGAGCAGCTGACGCCGTTCGATCGAGGTGTTCTCGGGCATCACGCAGATCATTCGGTAGCCCTTGAGCAGGGCTGCCATCGCCAGCGATATCCCGGTGTTGCCGCTCGTCGGCTCGAGGATCGTCGCGCCGGGCCGCAGCAGCCCGTCGCGCTCGGCCTGCTCGATCATCCGCAGCGCAGGCCGGTCCTTGATGGAACCGGTCGGGTTGCGGTCCTCGAGCTTGGCCCAGAGGCGTACGTGCGGACCTTCTGAGCTCTCATTCCATTGCGGCGAGAGGTTCTGCAGGCCGACGAGCGGAGTGTTGCCGAGCGCCTGGATGAGCGACTCGAAGCGGGCCAACCTCAGCCTCCTGCCACGGCGGGCAGGATGGTCACCGAATCACCGTCGGCGATTTCGGTCGCCATTCCGCCGGAGAACCGCACGTCCTCGTCGTTGACGTACACGTTGACGAAGCGATGCAGCTTGTCGCCGTCGACGATGCGCTCGGTGATTCCCGAGTAATTGGCTTCCAGGTCCTCGATCACGGCCTGCAACGTGTCACCGGAGGCGGTGACACGCTTCTCGCCGCCGGTGTGGGTGCGCAGGATGGTCGGGATGGATACAGAGACAGACATGCAACGGGCTCCTTGGTCCTAGTACTGCTCGACGTACTGCTCGACGATTTCGACGGGTTCCTCGGTGACGACGCCGTCGACGATGCGATAGCTCCTCAACTCGTGTTCGTCGGGTTCCCGGGTGGAGACGAGGACGTAGTGGGCGTCCGGCTCAGAGGCATAGGAGATGTCGGTGCGACTCGGGTAGGCCTCGGTGGCCGTGTGCGAGTGGTAGATGACAATCGGCGCATCGCCTGCCTCTTCTAAAGCGCGCCACACCTTCAGCTGCTCGCCCGAATCGAACCGGTAGAAGGTCGGCGACCGCTCCGCGTTGAGCATCGAGACGAAGCGCTCTGGACGGTCGGAGCCCTCCTGGCCCGCGATGATGCCGCACGCTTCGTCGGGGTGGTCGGCGCGCGCATGGGCGACCATGGCGTCGACCAGGTCACTGCGGATCACCAGCACGTCACGACCGTCCTTCCTGCTGTTTCCCCGTCGCTTCGCTCGCCCCGACGTCGGCGAACGCTCCGGGCAACATGTCACGGTAGGTCGGTATTCCGGCGACCGACGTAGCGGCCAGCACCCCGACCATCACGGCGCGGGCCAGACAGTCGGCCGCGGCGGCGCCGACGACCGTGGCCAGCTTTGTCTCGGGCGACATCGCGGCTGGCGTATTTGCGGCCGGGGCGACCTCGATGGCGCCGGTGGCCAAGGCGAAGACGGTGTCGCCGTCAAGCGGCGTATGTGCGGGCCGGATGGTGCGGGCAAACGCGTCCTGGGCGGCGATGGCGACGCGCTTGCAGGCCGCGGGGCTCAGCAGGGCGTCGGTGGCGACGACGGCGATGGTGGTGTTCAGCGGGGACAGTTCGGCGTCGCGCGCGCGGAACGCCTCGAGCTGCTCGGCGGGCGGGGGCCTCAACCCGAACTCCGCGATCTGATCGGCCTGCCAAGGCAGTCCCGTCGCGGGGTCGGCGATGTTGCCCCCCGAATTGACGGCGACGATCGCACCGACGGTGACTCCGATGTCGTCGAGCCGGATCGACGCCGTGCCGAGCCCGCCCTTGAGCACGCCTGCGCGTGCCCCCACGCCCGCGCCGACCGTGCCGATGTCGACGACGACTCCGGCCGCCTCCGCCGCCTGGTACCCGAACTCGGCGGTCGGGCGGCACTGCCAGCCGCCGACCGGGAGGTCGAAGATGACCGCCGACGGAACGATCGGCACCAACCCGCCATCCATCACCACGCCGCGATCGTGGTGTTCGAGCCACTGCATCACGCCATCGGCGGCCGCAAGACCGTAGGCGCTGCCGCCGGTGAGCACCACCGCATCGACGTAGCGCACGCTGTTGGACGGATCCAGCAGCTCCGTCTCACGACTTCCCGGCGCACCGCCGCGGATGTCGACAGCGCCGGTGGTGCCGGGCGGAGTCAGCACGACGGTGGTGCCGCACGCCCAGCCGGTGCCTAATGTCGCGTCGGCATCGAGCCTTTCGTGATGCCCGACGAGGATGCCCGATACGTCGGTGATGGCGCCGCTCATTTCTTCCCGCGATTTCGGCGCGTTTTCGTTCGCTCGGCGACGGTTTGCGCGCCGAAATCGGTCAAGTACCAGCTCATCGGCCGGCCTTTCCCATCAGCCCGACAATCAGGTACTCCTGAAGCACGGTCAACCACTGGTACACGTCGAGGTGCCCGGACATCGGATGCTCGTCGGGCAGGCGCTCGGGCCCGGTGGGACTGATCTCGAGCATCGTGCCAAGCGCCAGCCGCACGTCGTTGAGGGCCGCCGCCCAGCAGTGCGCGTCGGGCTCGGTGAGCTCGAACTTGCCGCCCGCGGTCGGGAGGGTGTCCAGCAGGCGTTGCGCCGCTTCGCGTTTGGCGTCGATGATGGACGGTTCGTGAAGGCTGCGCAGTGCGCTGTTGAGGCTCTCCGCTGTACCCGAGCCGGCCGGATGATCGGTCTGCGCGCGATAGAAGTCGGGCAGCAACCGCTTCATCGTGTCGTCAGTCGGTGGAGTGGAATGACCCGTCTTCATCCCGGTGAGCTCTTCGAGTTCGTCTGTGGGCGAGGATGTTTCACGGTCATCGAGCATGTCCAACAGCGACGTCACCAGACTCCGCAGCAGGGCCGACTCATGTGCGGCGAGCGCCGAACGAAAGCGTGTGCCCTCAGCGGTGTCGACCCGCTTCCACTTGCGCACGAGTACTCAGCGATCCTGCTGCATCGTGGCCCACAGGCCTGCGGAGTGCAGCTTCGTCACGTCGACCTCCATGGACTCGCGGCTACCCGAGGAAACCACGGCCTTGCCCTCTTCGTGCACCTGCAACATGAGCTTGGTGGCGTCGGGCTCGCTGTACCCGAAGAGCTTCTGGAACACGTAGGTCACGTACGACATCAAGTTCACCGGGTCATCCCAAACGATGGTCACCCACGGGCTGTCGGTCTTGTCGGCGGTGGCGACCGAACGATCCTCGCGAGTACCCGGTCGGGTCCGCGCTGGGGTAACCATGAAGCCAGAATAGTCGGGGCGGTATGAGCATAGCGAACGGCTACGGTTGCGATGTGACAACCGACGAGCGCCTGCGCGAGGAGCACGCAACCACGGCACTGCTCACCGACAAGTACGAATTGACGATGCTCGCCGCCGCGCTGGGCGACGGGACCGCACACCGGTCCAGCACGTTCGAGGTGTTTGCCCGGCGCTTGCCGGAGGGCCGCCGCTACGGAATCGTCGCGGGCACCGCCCGGTTCTTGGATGCGTTGCAAGAGTTCAGGTTCGATGACGACGCGCTGGCCACGCTCGCGGACTTCCTCGATCCGGACACCATGAGCTACCTGGCCGACTACCGGTTCGGCGGCGACGTCGACGGATACGCAGAGGGCGAGTTGTACTTTCCCGGCTCGCCGGTGCTGTCGGTGCACGGCACGTTCGCCGAGTGCGTGATCCTCGAGACGCTGGCACTGTCGATCTTCAACCATGACAGCGCCATCGCTTCGGCCGCGGCCCGGATGGTGAGCGCAGCCGAAGGTCGCGTGCTGATCGAAATGGGCTCGCGGCGCACCCACGAGCAGGCCGCGGTGGCCGCGACGCGGGCCGCCTACCTCGCGGGGTTCGCGGCCTCGTCGAACCTCGAGGCGCAACGCCGCTACGGGGTGCCGGCAGTGGGTACCAGCGCACACGCGTTCACGCTCCTTCACACCACGGCGGACGGCCCCGACGAGCCCGCGGCGTTCCGCGCGCAGGTCGCCGCACTCGGGGTTGGAACGACGCTGCTCGTCGACACCTACGACATCACCACGGGGGTGGCCAACGCAGTCGCGGCGGCGGGTCCCCAACTCGGCGCCGTCCGCATCGACTCCGGCGACCTGGGCGTACTGGTCCGTCAGGTCCGCGCCCAACTCGACGGTCTCGGTGCGACCAACACGAAGATCGTCGTGTCGAGTGACCTCGACGAGTTCTCCATCGCCACGTTGAGCGCCGCACCCGTCGACAGTTACGGAGTCGGCACGTCCTTGGTCACCGGATCACGGGCGCCGACCGCGGGCATGGTCTACAAGCTGGTCGAGGTCGACGGCATCCCCGTCGAGAAGCGCAGCAGCCACAAGGAATCCCACGGCGGCCGCAAGCAGGCCCACCGGTTGGCCAAGTCGACCGGGACCGTCGTCGAGGAGGTGGTTCACCCGTTCGGCGAGCCGCCAGCATCAACTGCCGGCCTCGGCGTCCGCGCGCTGTCCGGGCCCCTCGTCAGAGCGGGTTCGGCCGTTGCCGAGTTCGACATGGCCGCGGCGCGCCGGTTGGTCGCCGCCGGGCTGCACAGCCTGCCATGGGACGGGTTGAAGCTGTCGCGGGGCGAGCCGGCCATCCCGACCCGCATGGTTTCGTCGGACCCGTCGGGACACTAGGCATCGTGCACATTGCCCGCCTCGTAGCGACAGCCCACGTCGCGCCGCTGCCCCCTGCGCTCCACGGCGGGCACCTTGGCTAGCACTCCCGACGCCGCTGCCAGCGTCACCCAACTGCTCGCCACGGCCGTCACGGCGCTCGGGGGCACCGAACGAACCGGTCAGGTCGAGATGGCCGTAGCCGTCGAGCACGCCTTCGAATCCGGGGAGCACCTCGCCGTGCAGGCGGGCACCGGCACCGGCAAGTCACTGGCGTATCTGGTGCCTGCGATCGCGCGGGCCATCATCACCCATCAGCCCGTCGTGGTGTCCACCGCGACCATCGCGCTGCAGCGCCAACTGGTCGACCGGGATCTCCCCCGGCTCGCCGATGCGCTGGCTCCCACCCTCCCGCGCCGCCCCGACTTCGCACTGCTCAAGGGACGCGGCAACTATTTGTGTCTCAACAAGATTCACAACGGCGCCACCGAGCCGGAGGACGCCTCTCAGGAGGAACTGTTCGACGCGGTGGCGACGACGGCACTCGGCCGCGACGTGCAACGCCTCGTGGAATGGGCGTCGAACACCGAGACCGGCGACCGAGACGAAATCGTGCCCGGTGTGCCCGACCGGTCGTGGGGCCAGGTCAGCGTGTCCGCCCGCGAATGCCTCGGCGCGAGCCGCTGTCCGTATGGAACCGACTGCTTCGCCGAGAAGGCCCGCGACAAGGCCGGCCACGCCGACGTCGTCGTCACCAACCACGCCCTGCTCGCCATCGATGCCATCGCCGACGTGAACGTGCTGCCCGAACACGATCTGTTGATCGTCGACGAGGCGCACGAACTCGTCGACCGGGTCACCAGCGTCGCCACCGGCGAACTGTCCGCCGGCTCGCTCGGAGCCGCCCACCGCCGCGTGGCCCGGCTCGTCGAACCCGAACTCGCACAACGCCTGGAAGCCGTCATCGCCACGTTCTCCTCGGCGATCTACGACGCCGAGCCTGGCCGCATCGACACCCTCGACGACGAGCTGGCCACCTACCTGACCGCGCTTCGCGACGCCGCCGATCGCACCCGCTCGGCGATCGACACCGCCCCCACCGATCCCAAGGCCGCCGCCGCGCGCAACGAGGCGGTCACCGCGCTGTCCGACGTCAGCGACACGGCGACGCGAGTGCTGACGTCGTTCGGCCCCGCCATCCCCGACCGCAGCGACGTGGTGTGGCTGGACCATGACGAGATTCGTGGCAACAAACGCGCGGTACTGAGGGTGGCGCCGCTGTCAGTGTCAAACCTTTTGCGCGGCAGGCTGTTCGAACGCTCTACGGTGATTCTCACGTCGGCGACCCTGACCATCGGCGGCACGTTCGACGCGATGGCGCGGTCGTGGGGACTCACCGCAGCCGCCGACGACGACGCGGCACAGGGATGGCGTGGGATCGACGTCGGCTCCCCATTCGCCCACGAGAAGTCAGGCATCCTCTACGTCGCCGCCCACCTCCCTCCACCCGGCCGCGACAGTGGCGGATCGACCGAGCAACTCGACGAGATCGAGGGGCTGATTAACGCCGCGGGCGGGCGCACCCTCGGGCTCTTCTCGTCGATGCGCGCAGCCAGGGCATCCGCCGAGGCGATGCGCGAGCGCCTCGACACACCCGTGCTGTGTCAGGGCGACGACACCACGTCGGCCTTGGTCCGCCGCTTCGCGGAGGACGATGCCACGTCGCTGTTCGGGACGCTGTCACTGTGGCAGGGGGTGGACGTGCCAGGCGCTTCGCTGTCGCTGGTGATCATCGACCGCATCCCGTTCCCGCGTCCCGACGATCCGCTGATCACTGCCCGGCAGCGGGCGATCGCCGCGCGTGGCGGCAACGGCTTCATGGCGGTGGCCGCCAGCCACGCCGCGCTGCTGCTCGCCCAGGGCGCCGGGCGGCTGCTGCGCCGAGTCGACGACCGTGGCGTCGTCGCCGTGCTCGATTCGCGGATGGCGACCGCACGCTACGCCGGCTATCTGCGGGCGTCCCTGCCGCCGTTCTGGTCGACGACGGACTCGGGCCAGGTCCGAAGGGCATTGGAGCGGCTGCGCTCCGCATGAACGCCCACGCACTCAGTACGATCTAGCGAAATACCGAAGGGGGCGGTGCTCGTGGGCTCCCGACTCCTTTCGAGCCTCGCGTGCGCGACCCTGATCTGTGCGGCGTGCTCGTCGACCGTTAATGGCAGGCCGGTCTCGATATTCGCCGACCCGTTCAAGGTGGCCGGGATGCCCGCGGTCAACGGTGAGACCGGGTTGCGCCCGGACGCGCTGAAACCGTCGCGCGTCGTCATCGGCACCGACGGCGGTGAGGTCGACGAGTTCGGCCGCAGCGCCGTCAGCGACATCGAGGAGTTCTGGGCGGCCACGTACAACCAGACCTTCGACGGCGATTTCAAGCCCGTCGACCAGGTGCTGTCGTGGGACTCGAACGGCACGAACTCCGAATTCTGTGGCGGGGACACCGTAGGCCTGGTCAACGCCGGGTACTGCTTCGAGGACAACACCATCGGCTGGGATCGCGGCGAACTGCTGCCGTCCTTGCGCGCCGCGAACGGCGACATGGCCGTCAGCATGGTGCTGGCACACGAATACGGCCACGCGATAGCGCGGCAGGCCGGCATCGCGAAGAAGAAGACCACGACCCTCGTCGCCGAGCAACAGGCGGACTGTCTGGCCGGCGTCTACATGCGTTGGGTGGCCGAGGGCAATTCGCCGCGCTTCACGCTCAGCACGAGCGATGGGCTGAACAATCTGCTCGCCGCGATGATCGCGTTTCGCGACCCGCTGCTGAACGAGGACGAAACCGACAGCGTCGCGAATCCACACGGCTCGGCATTCGAGCGGGTCTCTGCGTTCCAGTTCGGCTTCACCGACGGGGCGGCGTCCTGCGCCGCCATCGACCAGGCCGAGATCGACCAGCGCCGCGGCGATCTACCCGTGCTGTTGCGCGAACGGGAGACCGGCGAGGTGAAGATCACCGAGGACTCCGTGCGGAACGTCGTCGCCGCGATGGCCACCGCGTTCACCCCGGAACATCCCCCTCAACTCGTCTTCGACCCGGAGGGCGCGCGCTGCCCCGACTCGAACAGCAAGGCCCCTGCGGTCTACTGCCCGTCGACCAACTCCATCCTGGTCGACCTGCCCGCGCTGCAGAAGTTGGGCTCCAAGCCCGATGACGGCGAGCACGGGATGGCCACCGGGGACAACACCGGCTATTCGGTCGTGGTGTCGCGTTACATGATGGCGCTGCAGCACCAGCGTGGCGGCGCGCTCGACAACGCCGGGACCGCCCTGCGCACCGCCTGCTTGACGGGGGTGGCGACGGCCGAGCTGACCACGGGAGTGACGACGCCCGATGGCACCACCATCTTGCTGACGGCAGGCGACCTCGACGAGGCCGTCTCGGGCCTGCTGGCCAACGGCTACGCCGCCAGTGACGTCAACGGCGACACCGTGCCGTCGGGCTTCTCCCGCATCGACGCGTTCCGCATCGGCGTGCTCGGCAATGAGGAGCGCTGCTTCAAACGCTTCGTCTAGCCCACTCCCCTTGCGATTTCGGCGCGCTTTCGTTCGGTGACCCTCTTTGTCAGGCTGGTTGTGAGTCAGTTTTAGGCCAGTGTGGGGGTGGGTTTGTGTCGATCAGTCCGGGGTTCACGTCCGCGGAGATTCGTGAGTTCGTCGTTGAGTATCACCTGCGGCCTCA
>JAOPVI010000052.1 GCA_025966225.1 Mycobacterium sp.
GCTCGACCAGATTGAATCGACCGTTGCCGACCGGGTCAACGCCGGCGCAGCGACCCTGTCCGTAAGGCAGCAGGACGACTTGGCGCGGGCGGTGTTCAACTCGTTGTTCAGGCTGGGCCGGTTGCAACCGCTCGTTGACGACGACCGGGTGGAGAACATCATCATCACCGGACACGACAGGGTCCTGCTCGAACTCACCGACGGCACGCTCACGGACGGCCCCTCGGTGGCCGACTCAGACGATGAGCTGATTGACTTCCTCGTCTTCCTGGCGTCGCGTAGTGAAGTCAACGCGCGCGGGTTCTCCGAGGCACAACCCAGACTCCACCTGCGACTCGATGGTGGATCCCGGCTCGCGGCAGCTGCCTGGGTCACTCCCCGCCCATCCGTCGTGATCCGACGCCACCGCTTGATGGAGGTCACCCTCGACGATCTCGTCGCACGCCAGATGCTCACACCGGTCGCCGCTTCCTTCCTCCGCGCGGCGGTCCGCGCACGCAAGAGCATCATCGTTTCGGGCAGCCAGGGGGCCGGCAAAACGACACTGGTCCGGGCGCTGTGCGCCGAGATCGATCCGTGGGACGCCATCGGGACCTTCGAGACCGAGTACGAGTTGCACCTTCACGAGTTGCCCAACCGGCACCGGATCGTTCATCCATGGGAAGCCCGACCCGGAACCGGGGAGCGCGGACCCGACGGACGACAGGCCGGTGAATTCACCCTCGATGAAGCCCTGGTCGACTCCTTCCGGTTCAATCTGTCCCGCCAAATCGTCGGCGAAGTCCGTGGCAAAGAGATCTGGGCGATGATCAAGGCGATGGAGTCCGGCACTGGTTCCATCTCCACAACCCACGCCTCCGATGCAGTCGCTGCCCTCCGCAAACTGGTGACCTGCGCGATGGAAGCTGGCCCCCACGTCACCCACGCGCTGGCCACGAGCAAGCTCGCGTCAACGATCGACCTGATCGTCCACCTCGACATGCGCACCACCCGCGAGAACGGCACGTCTGAGCGCCAGCGTCGCGTCGCGGAAATCATTGCGGTCGATCCCGGCGAACGCGAGACTGGGTACGCCACGACGCTTGTGTTTGCCCCCGACGTCGGCGGCACCGCGGTCCCGGCGGTGTTGCCTGACCGGTACCGCGCGCTGACCCAACACGGTTTCGACCTCGGCGCCTACCTCTCACAGCAGGAGGAGCGGTGATGATCGTGCTGGTTCCGGCACTGGCTGGCGCATTGCTCATCGGCGGCGCCCTGGCGCTCGCAACTGGCCTACGCCCATCATTGGTCGATGCACGTCCGCCACGTCGGCAACGACTGAAGCCGCTTCCGAAGCAGACGCAGGTACTGCTGCTGGCCGGCCTCATCGGTGGGGTTGGTGCGCTGCTCGTGACGGGGTGGGCCCTCGCACTGGTGGTCGTGCCGGTGTCGTTCGTCGGCCTCCCGACGCTGTTGTCGTCAGGTTCGGCCGGCGCACGGATCGACCGGCTCGAGGCGATGGAGGAATGGACGCGTTCGTTGTCCGGTGTCCTGACCGTCGGGCTCGGTCTGGAGCAAGCGCTTGTTGCGACGCTTCGGTCCACACCGGCGGCCATCGCCCCGGAGGTAACCCGGCTGGTCGCCCGACTTCGAGCGCGGTGGGCCACCGAAGACGCCTTGCGGGCCTTCGCCACCGAACTCGACGACGCGACCGGTGATCTTGTCGCCGCCAACTTGATCCTCGCCGCCCGACGGCGCGGCGCAGGGTTGGCCAACGTGCTCGAAGGGCTTGCCGAATCGGTGTCCGCTGACGTTCGGGCGCGACGCCAAGTTGAGGCGGACCGCGCCAAACCACGTGCCACCGCCCGCTGGGTGACGCTGATCAGCGTGAGCGTGTTGGTGGTGCTGGCGGTCTCCGGCAGCTACGTCGACCCGTACCGCAGCCCACTTGGGCAGATCATTCTCGTCGCCCTGCTGTCGGCATACGTTGCGACGTTGATCTGGATGAAACGCATGGCCATCGGCCGCGCCTTGCCCCGGTTCCTGACGGCAACCCCGAACCCTGGGGGCGGTACGTCATGACCACCGGACTGCAGCTCGCGCTAGCCAGCGGAGCCCTGCTCGGTCTGGGCGGGGTCCTGCTCGCCGTGCGACTCATCCCGGCCGAGCCTGATCTCGCCGAAGCCCTTGGCCGGCTCACCCCTACCCGGCGTCGCGGCACCACAGTTGAAACGCCACCCAACGCCACGGGCAAAGAACGGCTCGGGGTCTGGGCAATCAGGACCCTTCCCCCCGCCCTATGGGTGCGAACCCCTACCCGTGAACTAGCGCTGCTGAGAATGCCCCTCGCCCGCTTCTATGGCGACAAGATCGTGTTCGCCTTAATGGGTTTGGTGATCCCCCCGCTGCTCGCGTTCTTGTTCGACACCATCGGCCTGGGATTTCCTCTGGGCGTCCCCGCGGTGGCGTCATTGGCGTTGGCTGCGGTGATGTTCTTCCTGCCCAACTACAACGCGGTCGACGACGCCAAGAAGGCCAGGCTCGAGTTCACCCGCGCGTTGGGCGCCTATATCGACCTGGTCGCGCTGGAGCGCAACAACGGATCCGGGGTCAGGCAAGCCATGGAGGCGGCCGCCGAAGTCGGCGACTCCTGGGTCTTTACCCGGCTTAGCGAGGAGCTCACCCGCTCCCGCTGGTCCGGCCAGCCTCCGTGGGACGCCCTGCACGCACTCGCCGAAGAACTCGGGTTGCCGGAGCTGGACGACTTCGCCGACATCATGCGGTTGTCCGGCGAAGAGGGTGCCCGCGTCTACACCAACTTGAGGGCCCGTTCGGCGGCCATGCGCACCGCCATGCTCAACGACGAGATCACCGAAGCCAACGCGGTCGGCGAACGGATGACCATCCCCGGATCCCTGCTCGGAGTCATCTTCATGGCACTGCTCGTCGCCCCCTCATTGCTGCGGATGTTCAGCAACACATAACCCCCATGGAAGGCGCTCAATCCGAAGGAGGAAAACCATGAATCGAAGACTCACCATGCTCCTGATGCTCTGGTCCATACTCGACCACCGACCGATGCGCGCGCGGTCTGAACGCGGTTCGGTCACGACCGAGCACGTGCTGTGGGCTGTCGCAGTCATTGGCATCGTCGCCATCGTCGTGGCAGCGGTCAAGGCATATGTCACCACACAGGCCGGCAACATCAACTAGACGGCGGACGCGCGAGCGAGGCTCGGCCACGGTCGAGCTCGTGATCTTGCTGCCTGCCCTGTTCGCGGTGCTGTTCCTCGGGATGCAGGCCGCGCTGTTCTATCACGCCCGAACGGTCGCGATCGCCGCCGCGCAAGAAGGTGCCCGGGCGGCCGGAGCCGAGAACGGCACTGCGTCTGACGGCATCGCGGCTGCGTCCTCGTTCATCGCCGACGCCGGCGGCAGTGACGTCCTGAAGAAGGCCAGCACGACAGCCAACCGTGCCGCCACGGACGTGACCGTGACCGTGAGCGGCCGCAGCCTCAGTGTCATTCCGGGCTGGAGCCCGGAGGTCACCCAGTCCGCATCCCTGCCGGTTGAGAGGCTCACGGCGCCATGAAACGGCACGGCGAGCGAGGCTCCGCATCAGTGGAAGCGGCCGTCGGCGTGCCCGCCTTCGTCCTGTTCGTCGGGCTCATCATCTTCGGTGGACGAACGGCCATCACCCACGGTGCCGTCGAGTCCGCTGCAGCAGACGCGGCCCGATCCGCGTCGATCGCCCGCACCAGCGCTCAAGCCGAGAAAGACGCTCGCGACGCTGCTCGGGCCAGCCTCGAAAACCAGGACATTGACTGCCTCAGCGTCGACATCGACGTCGACACGTCCGACTTCGGCACCGCAGTCGGCGATGCAGCCAGTGTGGCTGTCGCCGTTCAGTGCCGACTCGACCTGTCCGACTTGTCCGTGCCGGGGGTGCCCGGCACCCGTGTCATCAAGGCCACCATGTCCAGCCCACTCGACACCTGGCGGGAGCGCCGATGAGCACACGCACCCGGGACGACCGAGGATCAATCAGCATCTGGCTGGTCACCTCCAGTGTCGTCATGATGATGCTCGTCGGCCTTGCCGTCGACCTCGGCGGACAGGTCCACGCCAAACAGCGAGCACACGACATCGCAGCGCAGGCAGCTCGGACCGGAGGACAACAGGTGCAGTCAGCACCGGCCGTCACCGGCGACTTCCTTGCCATCGACATCGCCGCGGCCAAGAACGCCGCCGAGGACTACCTGAGCGCAGCGCACGTCAGCGGGACCGTCAAGGTCACCGACGCTGAGACGCTTACCGTCGAGGTCACCGACGTCTACACACCCCGGTTCCTCGGCGCCATCGGGATCGGAGACCTCACCGTGACCGGCGAAGCGTCCGCCCGCCTGATCCGCACCCTAGGAGGGAACGAACAATGACCCGACTACGGCAACGGCTCCACGGTCTCGGGGCGATCGCCCTGCTCGCCCTGCTGGTGCTTGGCGTCCCGGTGGCGCTCATAGCGATCGGCGCCGCACCTTGGGACGCCGATCCAGGCAGGCTGCGGACGATGCTCACCAGCCCCGACGACGGCACGCTCGCCCTCGCGGTCTTCGCAGTCGCAGCGTGGGCCGCATGGACGGTGATCGCCATGTCGGTGCTCGTCGAACTCGTGTCCAGGGCGCGTGGGCTCAGTGCTCCACGAATCCCCGGTCTGGTGTTGCCTCAACGCACGGCCAGCCAGCTAGTCACGATGGCTGCCGTGCTCTTCGTCGCGGCGCCTGCCGCGGTGGCGGCGTTCTCAGCTTCGCCCGCTCATGCAACTGCTGCCCTGCCCGTCCCGGACACCCCCCACTTGGAAGTAGCAGCCCCTGTCGCGCCCGTCCCTCTGGAGACTCCGCCCGAGCTCACGCCCGTCGCGGCACCGAAGGGTGAACGCGCGATCACCGACTACACCGTCAAGCGCGGCGACAGTCTCTGGAAGATCGCACAACAGATGCTCGGCGACGGAGCGAGGTACACCGACATCGTGGCGCTCAACAAAGAACTACTGCATGGACGCCCCGACTTCATCGTCGCCGGGACGGTGCTCAAGATCCCACTCGACCATTCTGCTTCAACCGCCAAGGGCGGGCGGGAATCCGAAGAGTACGTCGTGAGGACGGGCGACACGCTTTCGGAGATCGCCAAACAGGAGCTCGGCGACGGCTCTCAGTATCCGCAGATCTTCGAGGCATCGCGCGCCACCAAGCAGCCCGATGGCGCCCGCTTGAAGAATCCCGACCTGATTCGCCCCGGCTGGATGCTGACCATTCCGGAAACGGCCGCCCCTGACCAGCCTCGTGATGAAGAGGCCACGGACGCGCCGCCTCCCGCAGCAAAGCCGCCGCGTACTGAGCAGCCCCAGACGGAAGTCCCGACACCTCAGGCTCAGCCGACCCAACCCGTCCACGAGCCGACCCAGCCCCCGGCTGACGCCGACGACTCCGCGGCAGATGGCGCGCCCACATGGCTGCTGCCGGGAGTGGCCGGCGGCGGGCTCCTCGCTGGCGCCGTGCTCATGGCCGTGCGGGCACATCGCCGCACCCAACTCCGCTACCGACGCCCGGGCCAGACTCTCGCACCCAACCCGCCCGAGCTGATCAAGATCGACAAGACGGCGACCGCGCATGGCGGCCGAACGGCCGACGACATCGAAGGGCTGGACGCAGCCCTCAACAACATCGCTGCTCGTTCGCGCGACACGGGCACGCCTCTCCCAGTCCTGACATCAGTGTCGCTATCTCGCGGAGTCGCGACGTTCCAGTTCG
>JAOPVI010000053.1 GCA_025966225.1 Mycobacterium sp.
ATCGGACAGCACGATGGCCTCCATCAACGGGTGCCCGTGCGCCTCGACGAAACCAGGCATGACGCATCCATCGGCCAGCTCGACGACCTCGGTGTCGGGGCCGACGAGGTCTGCGACGTCGGCCCGCGCCCCGACCGCCACGATGCGCCCGTCGGTGATCGCAACCGCCTCGGCGGTGGGCCGGGCGTCGTCGACCGTCAACACGGTTCCGTAAACGACCAGGTCAGCTGGCATCAGGACGTCCTTTCAAGGGGATGGAGCAAATTCTTCAGAAGTTCTGCGCTAACCGTGTCGATTTCAGGGGGTTGCCATTCGACGTCTGTGTGAGGGGCACTTCAACAAGAATGCAGGTGCCCCTTCCACCCACCAGAAGGAGACAGAAAAATGGCGCGTTACATGCTGATCATGCGGGTTTCCCCCGAGGCCGAGGCACTGATGGCCGAGCAGGAGATCGACTTCGACGAGATCATCGCGTCGATGGGCCGCTTCAACGAGGAGCTCATCAAGGCCGGCGTGCTGCTGGCCGGCGAAGGCCTGACCGGTCCCGACGAAGGCTTCGTCGTCGACTTCAACGCCGATCCGCCCGTCGTCACCGATGGGCCGTACACCGAGGCCAAGGAGCTGTTCAACGGCTTCTGGATCCTCGACGTGTCGTCGAAGGAAGAGGCCAAGCAGTGGGCCCGCAAGGTGCCGCTGGGGCAGGGCGTGAAGCTCGAGGTGCGCCGGGTCTCGGACACCGAGGAGTTCCCGCTGGACAACCCGTGGGTCCAGAAGGAGATCCAGTGGAGGGCGGAGCTGGCCGAGAAGATCGCGGCCCAGGCGCGAGCGGACGCGGACAAGTTCGCGCGCTGACATCCCACCCCCCGGCGCAATAGGTGGGGATCGCTTCCGGCATTTCTGCAACACGTTCTAGTGTGTCCGTATGAGCGACGAGCTGCTGCGCCATCCCATTCACTCCGGTCACATCACCGTCACCGCACTGAAGCGGCACAAGGACAAGCCGGTGCTGTTCCTCGGCGACACCACCCTGACCGGCGGGCAGTTGGCCGACCGCATCAGCCAGTACATTCAGGCGTTCGAAGCTCTGGGCGCTGGCACCGGAAGCATCTCGGGCTTGCTGTCGCTGAACCGGCCCGAGGTGCTGATGATCATCGGGGCCAGCCAAACGCAGGGCTACCGGCGCACGGCACTACACCCCCTCGGCTCGCTGGACGATCACGCCTTCGTGCTCTCCGACGCCGAGGTGACGTCGTTGATCATCGATCCGAATCCGATGTTCGTCGAACGGGCCCTCGGCCTGCTGGAGAAGGTGCCGTCGCTCAAGCAGATCCTGACGATCGGCCCGGTGCCCGAGGCACTGGAAGGGCACGCGGCCGTCGACCTCACCGCCGAGGCCGCGAAGTACGAGCCCAAGCCGTTGGTCGCCGCGGACCTGCCGCCGGATCACATCGGCGGCATGACCTACACCGGCGGCACCACCGGCAGGCCCAAGGGCGTCATGGGCACGACGCAGTCGATCACCACCATGACGACGGTCCAGCTCGCCGAGTGGGAGTGGCCGGAGAATCCGCGGTTCCTGATGTGCACCCCGCTGTCACACGCGGGCGCGGCGTTCTTCACGCCGGTCATCGTCAAGGGTGGCGAGCTGATCGTGCTGACGAAATTCGATCCGGCCGAGGTCCTGAAAACCATTGAGGAGCAGAAGATCTCGGCGACCATGCTGGTGCCGTCGATGATCTACGCGTTGATGGATCACCCCGACTCGCACACGCGGGATCTGTCGTCGCTGGAAACCGTCTACTACGGCGCGTCCGCGATGAACCCGGTGCGACTCAAGGAGGCAATCAAGCGGTTCGGGCCGATCTTCGCCCAGTACTACGGCCAGTCGGAAGCGCCGATGGTCATCACCTACCTGGCCAAGGGCGACCACGACGAGAAGCGGCTGAGCTCGTGCGGACGGCCCACGCTGTTCGCCCGCACCGCCCTGCTCGGCGACGACGGCAACCCGGTGGCCCAAGGCGAGGTCGGCGAGATCTGCGTGTCCGGTCCGTTGTTGTGCGGGGGCTACTGGAAGCTGCCCGAGGCGACGGCCGAGACGTTCCGCGACGGCTGGATGCACACCGGCGACCTGGCCCGCGAGGACAAGGACGGCTTCTGGTACATCGTCGACCGCACCAAGGACATGATCGTCACTGGCGGCTTCAACGTGTTCCCGCGCGAGGTGGAAGACGTTGTCGCCGAACACCCTTCGATCGCACAGGTCTGCGTGATCGGGACTCCCGACGAGAAGTGGGGCGAGGCCGTCACCGCCGTGGTGGTGCTGCGTCCCGACGCCGCCTCCGACGAGGCGGCCGTCGCCACCATGACCGCGGAGATCCAGGCCGCCGTCAAGGACCGCAAGGGTTCGGTGCAATCGCCCAAGCAGGTCATCGTCGTCGACTCGGTGCCGGTGACCGCGCTAGGCAAGCCCGACAAGAAGGCCGTCCGGGCGCAGTTCTGGGCCGACGCAGGCCGCGCCGTGGGCTAGCACTTCCTGGCGAGCAGACGCAAAAGCCCCTCAATCCACGCGATTGAGGGGCTTTTGCGACTGCTCGGCACAATGGGGGCGTGGCCACATCCGATCTACGTCAGACGGTCGACGCGGTGTGGCGCATGGAGGCGGCCAAGATTGTCGGGACGTTGACCCGCGCGGTCGGCGACGTCGGACTGGCCGAGGACCTGGCGTCCGACGCACTGGTCGAGGCGCTACAGCAGTGGCCGGAAGCGGGCGTGCCACGCAATCCCGGAGCGTGGTTGACCACTGTCGCCAAGCGCAAGGCCATCGACAACTGGCGCCGTCAGGATCGGCTCGATGCCAAGTACGCCACGCTGGCCCGCGAGCTGGAGGATCACGTCGACGACGCGTGGGATCCCGACCGCATCGACGACGACGTGTTGCGGCTGATCTTCATCTCGACACACCCGGTGCTGCCGCGCGAAAGCCAACTCGCGCTGACGCTCCGCGTGGTCGGCGGGTTGACCACCGAGGAGATCGCGCAGGCGTTTCTCGTTCCGAAGGCGACGGTCGCGGCGCGGATCACGCGCGCGAAGAAGACGCTCGGTGAAAGCGCCGTGCAGTTCGCCGTACCCGAGCCCGAGGAGTATCCGCAGCGCCTCTCGGCCGTGCTAGGCGTCATCTACCTGATCTACAACGAGGGCTACTCCGCGTCGTTCGGGCAGCGCTGGATTCGCGATGAACTATGCACGGAGGCAATGCGATTGGGCCGTGTGCTGGCTGCGTTGGTGCCCGATCAGGCCGAAGTGCACGGCTTACTCTCGCTGATGGAGTTCCAGTCATCGCGGTTCGCGGCCCGCACCGATGCCGACGGTCACGCCGTTCTGCTGGAGGACCAGGACCGCACCAGATGGGACCGAGCGCAAATCGGTCGCGGCGTCGCCGCTCTGGAGCGCGCCGCAGAAGTGCTGCGACGCAACGACACTGGCTGGGGATCCTACGCGTTGCAGGCCGCGCTCGCCGAATGTCACGCCGTCGCGCCCACCGCCGCCGACACCGACTGGACGCGCATCGTGATGCTCTACGACGGGCTGGTGCAGGTGTCCCCGTCGCCGGTGGTTGGGCTCAACCGGGCGATCGCCGTCGCGATGCGCGACGGGCCTGCTGAAGGGTTGTCCATCGTCGACGGGCTCGACGGGCTCGCGGAGTCTTATCTGCTACCCAGTGTGCGCGGCGAACTGCTGGCCCGACTGGGCCGCCACGACGAGGCCGCCGCCGAATTCGAAAGGGCCGCAACCATGGTGACCAACGACCAGGAGCGAGAAGTGCTCATCGACAAAGCCGTGCGAGCGCGCGCATGACCATTCGCGCAGTGTTGTTCGACTACTCGGGGACGCTGTTCCGCCTCGAGGAGGACGACAGCTGGTTCACCGGAATCCAGGTCGACGAGCAAGAGGTCGACGGGCACGTCCAGGCCGAGCTGATGCGGCGGCTGACGGCACCCACCGGCCGCTCCGTGGAAATGGACGACGAGCAGTACCGCAACTGGATCAACCGCGACCTCGAACCGCACCTACACCGCGAGGCGTATCTGCACGTGCTACGCGAGTCCGGAGTCGCCACAGATCAGGCGGAAGCGCTCTACGACCGGCTGATCGATCCCAAGAGCTGGACGCCCTACCCGGACACCGCCACGGTGCTCTCGGGCCTCAAGCGTCAAGGCCTCCGGATCGCGGTGGTGTCCAACATCGCGTTCGACGTGAGGCCCGCATTCGCGACGTTGGGGGTGCGCGACGACGTCGACGAATTCGTGCTGTCCTACGAGGTCGGCGCCGTGAAGCCCAACCCCGAGATCTTCCAGACCGCGCTGGATCGGCTCGGCGTGGCCGCCGAGGACGCATTGATGGTCGGCGACAGCGAGGAGGCCGACGGCGGCGCCCGCGCGGTCGGATGCGCATTCACCCTCGTCGATCCGTTGCCCACCGACGAACGTCCCGACGGGCTTATGAAGGCCCTGAGCGCAGCGGGCCTCGCGGTCTAGGCTCGAATGATGGCCGACGACAGCATCAAGCCGCCGCGGTGGCTCAAGCCGATGAACAAGGTCGTCATGTTCATGCTGCGGCTGGGGCTGCCCATCTCCGGCAAGGAGGGTCCGCTGGTATTGACGGTGCCCGGCCGCAAGTCTGGACAACCGCGGTCGACTCCCATCACCCCCATGTACGTCGACAGCACGCGCTATGTCATCGCGGGGTTCCCAGGCGCCGACTGGGAGCAGAACGCACGCGCAGCCGACACCGCGACGCTGACAGCCGGCCGCAATTCCGAAACGGTTCGGATGGTCGAACTCTCCGCCGACGAGGCCCGCCCGCTACTGCGCCAGTTTCCGACGCTGGTGCCGACCGGCGTCAGTTTCATGAAACGCTCAGGGCTGGTCACCGACGGCACGCCCGAGGAGTTCGAGACACTCGCAGGCCGCTGCGCGGTATTCCGTTTCGAGCCGGTCTGATGTCCGACCCCGAAGCCAGCGCAGACAGCGTCGAACCCGACGTCGCGCCCCGCGACGAGGAAGACACCTTCGACCGAACCGTCGACGAAGGTCAGCAACGCCTCGGGCGCTCCTGGGTGCAGCTCATCACCACCGGCTTCCTCGGCGGGTTCGACGTCGGGGTCGGCGTGCTCGCGATGCTCCTCGTCGAGGACCTCACCCACAACCCGCTGCTATCCGGACTGGCGTTCTCGGCCGGCTTCATCGCCCTGACGCTGGCCCGCAGCGAGCTCTTCACCGAGAACTTCCTGGTGCCCGTCGTCGCCGTGGTGGCCAAGGCCGGAACCCCCAAGGGCTTGGCCCGGCTGTGGGGCACGACGCTGGTGACCAACCTGGTCGCAGGCTGGTTGCTGAGCGCACTTCTGATGGCGGCGTTCCCGTCGCTGCGCGGCGTTGCCGTCGAAATTGCCGACAAGTACATCGCCCTCGGCATCACGTGGCAGGCGTTCGCGCTCGCCGTGGTCGGCGGCATGTTGATCACCGTGATGACGCACCTACAGCACTCGACTGAGTCGGACGGCGTGCGCCTGATCCCCGCCGTGATCGTGGGCGTGATGCTGTCCATCGGGCACGTCAATCACGCCGTCGTAGCGTCGCTTTCGTGCTTCGCCGCGTTGGTGGCGGGCGCGCCATTCGGCTACGGGGATTGGGCGGGCATGCTCGTGCTCGCGATCGTGGGCAACGTGGTCGGCGGCTTGGGCCTGGTGACCGTGCTACGGCTACTACAACTTCCGCACAAGGTCATCGAAGCGCGCGACGAAGAAACTGTCAGAGGTGCGGCGTCGCCTTGATCTTGGTGTCCGGCGTTGCGACGGTCTGACAGTAAGTCTGTACCGCCATCTTGGTACCGGTGATCTCGAGTTGGGCTGCGTCGGCGCCCTTTTCATCCTTGAGCATCTTGGTGACCGCTTCGGTCTTCGTGTTCTCGTCGGCGGCGAGGTAGTCCTTGCACGAGGTGTCACCGCCCTGGATCGACGGCGCTGAGCAGGCTCCGAGCACCAACCCCGCGACCAATCCTGACATCAACACACTCGCTGACCGCTTCATCGTGGCCTCCCATTCATTGCGCAACGCGCTTGTCGCGGGGCTTGTACCCCTGAGCACTGCCTGTGAAACCCCGCGGTAACGGGGCTCTAGAGTCAAGCACGTGAGCGCTGACAACCCGTTCGACCCGTCGTCATGGCAGGCCATCGAAGGCTTCGAGCTGACCGACATCACCTACCACCGCCACGTCGTCGACGGGAAGCCCCAGCCGACCGTACGCATCGCGTTCGATAGACCCGAGGTGCGCAACGCGTTTCGCCCGCACACCGTCGACGAGCTCTACCGCGTGCTCGACCACGCCCGCATGTCGCCCGACGTCGGCGTGGTGCTGCTTACAGGCAACGGGCCGTCGCCCAAGGACGGCGGCTGGGCGTTCTGCTCGGGCGGCGACCAACGCATCCGCGGCCGCACCGGCTATCAGTACGCCTCGGGCGAGACGGCCGAGACGGTGGACCCCGCGCAGGCCGGCCGGCTGCACATCCTCGAAGTGCAACGGCTCATTCGCTTCATGCCGAAGCCCGTCATCTGTCTGGTCAACGGCTGGGCGGCGGGCGGTGGGCACAGCCTGCACGTCGTCTGCGATCTGACGCTGGCCAGCCGCGAGCACGCCCGCTTCAAGCAGACCGACGCCGACGTCGGCAGCTTCGACGGCGGGTACGGCAGCGCATATCTGGCCAGGCAGGTCGGCCAGAAGTTCGCCCGCGAGATCTTCTTCCTCGGCCGCACCTACACCGCCGAGCAGATGTTCGCGATGGGCGCCGTCAACGAGGTCGTCGACCACGCCGACCTGGAAACGGTTGCGCTGCAATGGGCCACGGAGATCAACGGCAAGTCGCCGCAGGCCACCCGGATGCTCAAGTTCTCGTTCAACCTGATCGACGACGGGCTCGTCGGCCAGCAGATCTTCGCCGGAGAAGCCACGCGATTGGCCTACATGACCGACGAGGCCGTCGAGGGTCGCGACGCCTTCCTTCAGAAGCGCGACCCCGACTGGTCGGAGTTCCCCCGCTACTTCTGAGCGACTTCGGCGCGAAAAACGGTCGCAACGAACGAACCGCGCCGAAATCACTCGGCGGCGGGCGTCGCGACGCGTCTTGACTAGGCTCACTCCCGTGGTGACGGCCAGCGTGGCGACGATTAACAGCAGTGACGTGACCGTGCCGATCTCCGGGAGGTGAATCGACCCGATGTCGTCGATGCGCGAACCACGCAACGCCTCGATGATCAGCTTGATACCGATGAAGCCGAGAATGACGGCTAGTCCCTTGTTGAGGTAGACCACCTTCTCCAGCAGACCACCGATCAGGAAGTACCGCTGCCGCAACCCCATCAGCGCCAACGCGTTTGCGGTGAAGATGATGTAGGCGTCGTTGGTCAACCCGAAGATCGCCGGGATCGAGTCGAGCGCGAACACCACGTTGGCGACGCCGATGGCGGCGATAACAATGACCAGCGGCGTCAGCATGCGACGCGGGCCGACGCGGGCAGAAGCAGGCGTCAGGGGCCGCCCTTCCAGTGTTCGATTCGGCGGTGGTCCGGGGTGAAGCCGTGATCCACCCCCCAGAGCACGGCCTGGGTACGGCTGCCGACGTCGATCTTGCGGTAGATCGTGCGGATGTAGGACTTGATCGTGTTGGGGCTGAGGTACGTGAGCTTGGCGACCTCCGCGTTGCTCTTGCCCTGCGTGATCAGCGCGAGGATCTCGGATTCTCGGTCGCTGAGTCCCTCGGCCCGGCCCGGCCAGTCCAGTCCGGCGGCGCTACGCACCCGCAGGGGGCCGTCGCTGACGACCGCCTCCCCGGCGTGTACCGCCTCGAGCGCGGCGACCAGCTCGCGTGCGGGCAACGTCTTCGACAGGTAACCGTGCGCGCCCTGCCGTCTGGCGCTGTCGATGAGGTCGGGATGAAAGTTCCACGTGTACACCACGACTCGATGCGCTCGCGGATTGGCCACCAACACGGCGATTTCCTCGTGATCGGACTCCGGCTGCGCGAAGGAGTCATAGAGCACGATGTCGACGTCGTCCTTCACGCCCATGTTTGCGTCGAGCTCGGCCACCACCACCCGGTCGCGGTACTTATCGAACATGTTTGCCACGCCCATCACGACCACGTCGTAATCGTCGACCAGCGCAACGGTAATCGGGCGGTCCCGACCTGAAGCCATGCGCCTGACATTACCTACCTAGGGGTGTAGTTACACCCCCCCTTGGGGTGGTCGACTAGCTCTAGCGTCGGGCGACTGCCCGACCGGTCTCAGCGCATAGCCGCTGCGAAATGGAAAGGGACACAATCATGATCATTCTTGGACTCATCTTGATCGTCGCCGGATTCCTGCTCCACCTGAACATCCTGTGGACCATCGGGATCATCCTGCTCATCGTGGGTGCGGTGCTGGCGGTCATGGGTTCGGCGGGACGCGCGGTCGGCGGTCGTCGCCACTACTTCTGAACGTCGGCCTCAACGCGTCTGCTATCCGCTGGCAAACTCGCCAGCAGTCAAATCTGCTGCACGACAACCATATTCGGTGTCTGGACTCACTCCAGAATAAATTGACGTTTCCGTAGGCAATCCCTGGGTATGCCTTTGAAACGAACTAGGAGGTAACAGAAATGCCTGTTTGGGGATGGATTCTGATCGCAGTGGCGGTCGTACTGGTCGGTGTAGCGGTGGGTGCCGCGGCCGCTGGTAGCCGCCGGAAGAGAACGGAACGGCTCAAGGATCACTTCGGTCCCGAGTACGACCGGACCGTGTCATTGACTGGCGAACCGAAAGAAGCCGAGAAGGAACTCGCCGCACGCGAGCGCACGCGCAAGAAGCTCGACATACATCCGCTGCCGGCGGCGTCGCTGAACGGTTACGTCACCCGTTGGCGCGCGGTGCAGACCGCATTCGTCGACCATCCCGCGAGCGCGGTCGGAGAGGCAGACATCCTGGTCACCGAGGTGATGCGTGAGCGCGGCTACCCGGTCGACGACGACTTCGAGCAGGAGGCGGCCACCATCTCCGTCGACCACCCGATGGTCGTCAACAATTACCGCGCCGCCCACGACATCTACCTGTCACAGCAGAAGGGTGACGTCGGGACAGAAGCGCAACGTCAGGCGTTCGTCCACTACCGCGCGCTGTTCGAGAAGTTACTCGAGACCGAGAACGACACGAATAAATCACAGGAGGCAACGGCATGACCACTCACGATCAACACACCCAAACTGCGCCCACCGAGGGGATCGAAAACCCGACGCAGCAAGCCATTCCGGCGGACGATCTGGGCCGCTCTGCGGACCAGGCTCAAACCGAGCCTGATGGACTCCAAGAAGAGGGTGCGCAATCAACGCCTGCGGGGACGAGCGAATCCGCCTCTGAGCTATTCGCCGATGACCAACTCGCCGGCCTGACCGCACGCTGGGACAACGTGCAAGCGGGCTTCGTCGACGACCCCCGCGATTGCGTCCAGAAGGCCGACGGGCTGGTTTCCGATGTGGTGAAACAACTCACCGCTGGCTTCTCCGACGCCCGAACACGACTCGAAGAGCAATGGGCACGCGGCGAAGAGGCTTCGACCGAAGACCTTCGTGTCGCCCTGAAGCAATACCGCGAGTTCTTCCAGCGCCTACTCGCCGTATAACAGCGGTTTGTGGAGTCTCGCCGGCGGCTCACCGCCGGTGAGACTCCACGAAGCGCGTCTGGCCGTGAGGCGCCTTCGCGAAGGCGAGGATCTTGGCTGGCGTCACGCGAAACACGTGCGCCAAGTGGCCAGCTCCATCGAACCCCTGCTCGCCCGGGGTGAAGTCCCATTCGCCGTCGTACTTCGTGCGATAGGCGTCGGCAAGCGCAGTCAGCTCCCCGAGCCCCGTGACCCGGTCCGCCGTGCCCTCGATGACGACGTCGAGGCCGTCCTTCCACGTGTTGACCCCGGTGATCACCGTGACCGCGGAATGGTCGACGAGGTTGCGCCGCTTCTGTTCGTCCGGTCCGGTGCAGAACACGAACGACTCGTCGCGCCAGAGGCCGACCAACGGTGTCGTGTGCGGCCTGCCGTCCATGCGCACGGTGGTGAGCCAGTACAGTTCCGCGGTCTCGAGCACCGATGCGACCGTCGCCCAGTCCGACGGTTCTACTGCCTCGCTGAATCTCGCGTCGAACGTTGCGTTGAAGGTCATGTCCCATCGACTACCCACGCGCCGACAACTCATCACGGACGCTCGCCCGATACCGCAGCGGCGACATTCCGACCTCGCGTTTGAACGCATTGCTGAGCGCGCTCTCGGAGGTATAGCCGAGCTCCATCGCCAGCGGCCCGACCCTGGTCTCGGCGTCACGCAGCGCCCGCTGGGCCAGCAGCATCCGCCATGCGTTCAGGTAGGCCAGCGGTGGCGTACCGGCGACGGCGCGGAACCGCTCGGCGAACGACGTGCGGGACATTGCCGCGGCGCGGGCCAGTTCCTCGAGCCGCCAAGGCCACAAGAGGGCGATGGGGTTACTCGACGAAGCGGCCCAGCCGATCATCGACCCGGACCGGGAGTTGAAGACGCCGCAGCAGGGCGCTTCGACGACGGTGTGGGGTGCGACGAGCCCACTGCTCGCCGACATCGGTGGGGTCTACCTGAAGAACAACGACATCGCGCCGATCGATGAGTCGCTGGCCGAATTCAGCGCCGACATCGCCGAGGCTTCGCTCGACATGAGCGGAGGCGTGATGCCGTACGCCGTCGATCCCGAGTCGGCGCAACGGTTGTGGGACCTGAGTGAGCGGCTGGTCGCTTGATAGCATCCGGCGAAACGCGAGCGGGGGGACTGCGCCATCGAAGCCACACTCACCAAGTGGGCGATCGTCGCCCTTGGCGTGGTGGTCATCGTCGTCGCCACTTTGTGTCCCTGGTACATCGCGACGACGGTCGGCGGCTCCGCGACGCTGGCCGGATGGGGCGCGTGGACCACTGCGGGTGACCTGAACGCCAGCCTGCGCCCGCTGCCGCTCGCCGTGCTGGCCTACGTCCCGGCCGGATTCATGATCTACAGCGCGGTGCGGAGCAGGTTCGGCGCCGCGTTGATCGGGGCCATGGCGACGGTCGCCGCCGCCATCCTCCCGTTCATGGCGGAGGCCGCCGTGGATCGGCGACTGCCCGGCGGCGACTCGGTGGCCGTCGACGTCGCGGCGGCGCCCGTGCTGGTGCTTGCCTGCGCGCTAGTGGTCACCCTCGTCTGCTGGATCGGATACGCACGCCGGGTGCTGCGGGCTGCGCCGCGGGCCGACTCCTGAGCGATTCCGGCGCACGAAAACCCGCCGAAATCGCGGGGAAGTAGGGTCAATCGACGTGAGCAAGAGTCCGCTTCGCCGACTGTCCGAAGGCCTGCTGCTGGCCAGCATGCGTCCAATGCGGATCGACACTCTGGTGGGTCCCCGCCGCGACCCCATCGACCTGCGCGGCAAGCGCATCCTGGTGACGGGCGCGTCGTCGGGAATCGGCGAAGCCGGCGCCGTGAAGCTCGCCCGCGAGGGCGCCACCGTCATCGTGACTGCGCGCCGCCGCGACCTCTTGGACTCCGTCGTCGACCGGATCGTCGACGCGGGCGGTGAAGCCAAGGCCCACGCCTGCGACCTGTCCGACCTCGACGCCGTCGACGAACTGGTCGCCACCCTCGAGCGCGACCTCGGGGGGATCGACGTGCTCATCAACAATGCGGGCAGGTCGATCCGCCGCCCGCTCGCCGAGTCGCTCGAACGCTGGCACGACGTCGAGCGCACGATGCAGCTGAACTACTACTCCCCGCTGCGACTCATCCGCGGGCTCGGCCCTGGCATGCGCGAGCGCGGCGACGGCCACATCATCAACGTCGCCACCTGGGGCGTGCTGAGCGAGTCGTCACCGCTGTTCGCCGTATACAACGCGTCGAAGGCGGCGCTGAGCGCGGTGAGTCGCGTCATCGAGACCGAATGGGGCAAGGACGGCGTGCACTCGACCACTCTGTACTACCCGCTGGTCAAGACGGCGATGATCGCTCCGACCCGCGCCTACGACGGCCTGCCGGGCCTGAGCGCGGACGAGGCCGCCGACTGGATGGTCACCGCGGCGCGCACGCGTCCGATCCGAATCGCGCCGCGGATGGCCGTCACCGCCCATGCCGTGAACAGCTTCGCCCCCGCGGCGGTCGACGCCATCATGAAGCGCCAACGGGTCCAACCCGCCGGGTCGACGACAACCGAGGTGTAGAACTCGCGAGAGTTTCAAGGGCCGGCACCGACGGTGTGTTAGACACGCAACATGGAGATACTCGCCAGCCGGGTGCTGTTCCGGCCGGCGGACTACGAACGCTCACTGGCCTTCTACCGTGACGCCATCGGCTTGGCCATCGCACGGGACTACGGCGCGGGCACGGTGTTCTACGCAGGGCAGTCGCTGATCGAGCTCGCAGGGCACGGCACGCCCGCCGAGCCGGGCACCTTCCCCGGCGCCCTGTGGCTTCAGGTCCGCGACGTGTACGCCACCCAGGCCGAACTGGAGTCCCGAAGCGTGCCGATCGCCCGCGAAGCCAAGCGGGAACCGTGGGGTT
>JAOPVI010000057.1 GCA_025966225.1 Mycobacterium sp.
CCCCTTCGCCCACAATGAGCGGTTCTACGAACTGCAGCGCATGAGGTCACGAACTCTATTGGGTTCGTGACCTTTGTGTTTGGGGTGGCCTGTGATGTGGGGCTCTCGAAATGGCCGCCTTGGGGACCTGGTTGCCCAGGTCTCCTAATCGCCCCGATCGACGTCTATCCCGATGGGACCTGCGCTGGCCGTGACGACAACCGGGGTATGAGCGACCAAGCGTGGGTGCTGTTGAACGATGACTACCGGCACTGCGTCATCGACGCAGTGTTCTCGACCCTCCCGACAAAGAGTGCCCTGAATGGGCCGACTGACGGAGCGTCATCGAAGTAATCAGCGCTCCCCGTTCTCATTCGAGAGAAACGAGGTCGATCAGATCTTGCACCCATGACACGCCTAGCCGGTGAATACCCCGGCTGTCTGGCACAGATCGCCGATGAGCGCGATAACGGCGTGGGTCTTTGGGTCCACCCACTTCGCCTGGTCGTCGATGATCTGCGGGACCAGGATGCGGCGGCCCGCGATGGGCCATTGCACGAACTCATAGCCGGTTAGTTCGTACTGAACGTCGTCGGCCATCCACACCGTCGCCTGTGCCGCCGTGGTGTCGAGACGACAACTAAGGCACCGCTGATAGGCGCCGACGTCGGCGTCACCGGCCAGCGCGAAGCCGACGCCCACGGACCCGTCGTCGGCCGCAATCTTCCACATCACGTTGCGGAAGCCGATGCGCCGACCATCCCGACGACAACCAAGGTCGCGGGTGACTGCGCGAGTGGCCGATGCCCACGCAGCGGGAAGATCACCCGGCGGGTCATCCCCGACCAGGAACTGCCAGCACAGTTCCGGAGCATCCCATGACATGGGTCGACCGTCGCACACCGAGTCCACCGACGTCGACCGAATTCACCGACACCGAAAACGGACACGCCACACCAACACGTGGGGATGGGCTGTCGCGAATCTCTAGAAAAAAGACAGAGCGGTACTTGATCAGCGAGCAGGCGCTGTGTCGGCGCCGTGCGATGTCAGACTTGCGGAGTGAGTGCGGAGGAGCCTTGGGTTGAGGTCGTGCCGCATGACGGTCGCTGGGCTGAGTCGTACCGGGCGGAGGCCGCGGCGATTGGCGCCGCGCTGGGCGACTATGTATCTAGGATCGAGCACTTCGGAAGTACTGCAGTGGGCGGTCTCATCGCCAAGCCGATCGTCGACATCCTTGTCGGCGCGCAGCCGGGAAGCGAACCGCACGCAGCGATTGACGGTCTGGCTGGTCTCGGGTATGAGTACCTGGGCGAAGACGGTCGACGTCCAGGGCGGTACTTCTGGCGCAAGAGAGGCTTTCCCGATTTCAATGTGAGCGCCGTTCCCTACCTCGGCGCGCTGTGGGAGAGCAACCTTGCGGTCCGCGACTTTCTTCGCACCCATCCGGAGTGGGTTGAACGCTATGGGCAGGTCAAGCTGGACGCCGCTGCAGTCTCTGGGACAAGCATGCTGGGATACCAGAATCACAAGCGCGATTTCGTCGACGAACTCCGCGCCGCGGCTCTGGCGTGGGCGGCCAAACCCAACTGAACGAGTTGGGCTGCCCGCCTTTTCGACTACGTGATGTAGACAGGTCTGCAGTAGCGCTCACCTCCACTCAAGAGCTAGGTCAGCGAACCCCATGGAGCGCCGGATTCGAGACAAGATCTGATCGACCTCGTTTTTCTAGAAAAGAGACCGTGGAGGCGGTCTTACGACCCGTAGTTCAACGTGATGGTGGCGTCGCGGTTCACGGCGGTGCCTGCGGGTGGGTCCTGTTTCACGACCCGACTCTTATTGTCGTCGGAGCCGGGAATGTCGCCGCCGTTGAGTAGTGGTCCCACGTAACCGAGGCCTTGCAGCAAGGGGACGACCTCCAGGTAGGTCTTCCCGATGAGGTTGGGCATCGAGAACTGGTTGCCGAGTGAAACCTTCAACGTGATCGCCGAATGGACCGAAAGGCTCGTCCCGGGAGGAGGATCGGTGGAGACGACCTGACCGACGGGAAGGCTACTGTCCGCGGGCCCGACGAGGATGGTCGGAAAGCCGGCAGTCTTAAGGTTCGCTGTGGCCTGATCGACGCTTTGGCCAGACACGTCCGGCACGCGCCGCGCTTCTGGGCCGGTGCTCACCTGGATGGTGATGTCGTTGGTGACCGCTGAGATTTGCCCGGCCGCCGGGACGGTCGCGATCACCACATTCTGCGGGACCGTTGCCGAGGCGGTGGGTGAGGGCTTGGGGTGATCGAATCCTGCGTCGGCGAGTCGGCGAACGCAGTCGTTGACGCTCAACCGCGAGCAGGCCGGTACCTTGCGCTGGTCGGGGCCCGAGGAGACGTTGATGGTGATTTCATCGCCGCCAGCGAGGGCGGTGTGGGCGCCCGGGTCGGTGTCGATGACTTGTCCCTCCGGCACCAAGGGATCGGATTTCTGTATTGGGCCGCGGATCTTGAATCCGAGGCTCTGCAGCGTCGAGATGGCGTCCTGCTGCATCTTCCCGTGAACGTCGGGCACCCGAACCGCACCGCTCCTGTTGCCGATGGCGTTGACCACGACCGTGAGCACGACTGCCAGGACCGCAAGCACCGCGACCGCGATCAGCCACCGGCGGACCGACCTACCATGTCCAGGCTCCGGAATGCGGGCGGGCCGTTGCGGCGAGCGACCGCTGACCAGCGGCGAGGAAATAAGATCGGTGCGCTCGGCGTCGGTGAACACCTTGGGCGCGTGCGGTGGTTCCCCACCGCGCACGCGGATGAGGTCGGTGCGCATCTCCGCCGCTGACGGATAGCGGTTCTCGGGATTCTTGGCCAGCGCCTTGAGCACCACCGCGTCCAACTCCGGTGAGACGCCGTCGCGGCGCTGCGAAGGCGGCGCCGGATCCTTGCGCACGTGCTGATAGGCAACCGCGACGGGGGAATCGCCGACGAAAGGAGGTTCGCCGGTAAGGATTTCGTAAAGGACACACCCCAGCGAGTAGACATCCGAGCGCGCATCGACGGTCTCGCCGCTGGCCTGTTCAGGTGAGAGGTACGCGGCGGTGCCAATGACGGCGGCCGTCTGGGTGAGTCGGTTACCGCCGGTGGTGTCAGCGAGGGTACGGGCGATGCCGAAGTCCATCACCTTCACCGCGCCCGCCGTGCTGATCATGATGTTGGCCGGCTTGACGTCGCGGTGGACGATGCCGTGCTGATGGCTGAAGTCCAGTGCCTGACAGGCATCGGCGATGACCTCGATCGCGTGGGCGGGGTCCATCGGGCCGTCCTCGCGCACGACGTCGCGCAGCGTGACGCCGTTGACGTATTCCATCACGATGTAGGGCAGCGGACCGGTGGCGGTCTCGGCCTGCCCGGTGTCGTACACCGCCACGATCGCCGGATGATTCAGCGCGGCCGCGTTCTGCGCCTCCCGTCGGAACCGCAGATAAGAACCGGGGTCGCGAGCGAGATCCGCGCGCAGGACCTTGACGGCGACGTCGCGGTGCAACCGGACGTCTCGGGCGAGGTGCACCTCCGACATGCCGCCGAACCCGAGGATCTCCCCGAGCTCGTAGCGGTCAGACAGGTGTTGGGGGATAGTCATCGCGACCGGTCGATCCTCATCGCGCCCGGTAGGCATCCGCGGGGCTGAACACACCACCAACGGTGACCCGCCGGTGCTGGTCGTCGATGCGGTAGATCACGTGGTAGGTACCGCGGCGAGCACTGTGACGGTCATCGAGCGGAGGCCGCAGCCGCTTACCCACCCGGCGGGGATTCTCCAGCAATGGTCCGGTGATGAACTCATATGCCGCGAACGCCACCGACTCCGAAAGGCCTTCGGCCAATTGTCTTCTCACTGCCGGTGCGACGACCAACTCATGTCGACTCCCGATCACTTCCTGGCTCGGCGCGCTCGCATCGCCGCGGCCAGACTGTCCTCGTCTTCACCCTCACCGCGAGCCAGTTCGGCATCAGCCTCGCTTAGGGCGTGCAGCGTAGCCGTGTCGGACAACACCGCAATGGTTTCCTCGAGCGACTCCAGATCGTCGACGGCAAGAATGACCGCAGCGGGGCGCCCGTGGACCGTGACCGTGATCCGCTCGTGCTGCTCACCGACCCGAGCCACCAACTTCGAAAGATGAGCCTTCGTCTCAGCCAGCGAACTGATCTCCGTCATAGTCACAAGTATGACCAGTACACCATTCTGTGCTCAAGTCACGCGAGACAAGACCTCCGATGGTGCTAATTGGCAAGCAGGTCTTTGGGGCTCATTCGCGTCAAAGGCGGTGGAGCAGCGTGTTCGAGCCGGACCCGTTCAGTTCGTTGAACGCTGCGCGGCGACCTGCGAGGCTCATCAAGAGGGCCTCCCCGGGAGCGCGAACCTCCATTCCTTTGCCGTGGGTCCAGTCTGCGTCGGTAGCGATCAGTCGCAGTCCCCGGCTTCGCCAAGCAGTACAGAGGATTGGGACATAGAGCGAACGCTGCAGGGCGGTGCGGAGACGTTCGATGGGAATGGTGCGCGGTCTGCCCAACGGCCGCCGGATGTCCTGATGGTGGATCATTGCGTCAAGCAGCCCGATGGTGCCGCCGAACGCGGCCATGTATCCACGGGGCTGCGCCCTGCGATGGATGAGGTCGACCAGATCGGGCGTCGTGAAGCAGGCGTAGCTATCGATGCACAGTGCGTTGAAGCGGTCCATGCTGCAGCGTGCATCGACGATGCGCCTCTTGGCGAACCGGGGGACGGTGAGGTCGTCGTAGCTGATGACATGGGCGGCGACGTCGCGTACCCGCCAGCCTGCGCAGAGCGTGTCGTGGGTCCATTGATCTGGCGTGAGTTCGGCGAGAAGGTCTGCCAGGTCTTCGCGTTCGGCGCGCACCATCGCGAGGGTGTCCACGGTGCTCAGCGCCGTACCGCGGTGGCCTCTGTTCTTGACCCGCGCCGTGCGCGCAGAACCGCGATCCCGACGAGTGCAAAGAGCACGTCAGCGAGTATTTCGGAAATCGCGGTTACCCACGAAAACCAGGTGACACGCGCAGCAGGCGGTGCATTGATGAAGCTGTCGCTGAAAAAGCCCCAGGTCGGCAGCATATGGGCTGCAGTGAACCCGACAGCGCTGAGGAAGCCGATCGCTATGGCGGCGTGGGCCGCCCATCGACTGCCCAAGAACACCAAACTCACGGTGGCTGCGGCCAACACGATTTGCACCGTGCCCGCCACCATCACCGCCGGAGGGACGATGTCCATGCCGCGCCGTAGATGGTCGGCGGCATGCAAGGCGACAGCAATCGCGAAAAGTATTGCACTCCAACGGAAGACATGATCCCAATCGATCCGGTTTTCGGGAGACTGCTCGGCCATCGATTACACCACCCCCGCCACGTCAAACAATGCTTCTACTACCGACGGTAGTACGTCAAGGGCTCCCGTGTACAGGCTTCGTTGGCATCGAGGCTGCCTAGGGACCGATTGGTGGATCTGTTCGTTTTGAAGGCAAGGACCAGCGAGCATGTCCGTTTGTCACGGCGTAAGCACGGAAAGCAGAGTGATAGTGCCCCAACAGGCCATAGGCTGTCCGCCATGAAGTTTCGCAAGCCGCTAATGGCATTGATCGCGGCTTCCACCGCACTCGGCGCGGTCGCGCAGACCCCGACACCCGTGGCGCGTGCTGTTCCGGCACCCGAGGTGGAGTACACCTACGACGTGGTGGCGCGCCGGCATTACGCCGTCCCGAACAATGACGCGATCGCCTACGGCTACGGGATCTGCGACAAGGTACGTAGTGGTGAGAGCTACATGCAGGTCATGGGCGAGGTAAAGGGTGACGTCGTTCCGAACGACGAAGCTTCGGCGAATTACCTGGTCTCAAACGCAGTCGGCATCCTATGCCCCGCGCAGATCTCGCAGTTGCGAAACTCCGCGGCGGGCTACCAACCACCACCGGGATAACTGCAGCCCACCGTGGACCGAAGACTGAACAGGCCGCGCGACGCTCGGTCAAGACTCAGAAGACGGTGCTCGAACTGATCAGGGCCCAGCGCCGCCGCGAGGAGGCCTGCGACATGGCCGCGGTGTGGCCGACGCCTGAGTGCGTCAGAAGGCACGCCGGAAAAGGATCAGTCGGTCGCGTGTGAATCGCGTCACCGATGGGTACTGGGTGTACATGTGTTCACCAGAAAGCCAACCCACCTTGGAACCTCAGGAGGATGCGCGATGGCCATGAAACTGCGCGACCTCACCCGCTGGAGTGAAGCGCCCGCCAAGGACGTCGAGACCGCGTCGACCCCGAAGGTCAACCTGTTGCGCGGGCTGGCTGCGCGGGCCACGACCCCGCTGCTGCCCGATGACTACCTCAAGCTGCTCAACCCATTGTGGTCGGCGCGCGAACTACGCGGCGAGATCGTTGACGTGCGCAAGGAGACCGAGGACTCCGCCACGGTGACGATCAAGCCGGGGTGGGGATTCTCCGGCGACTACCGGCCCGGTCAGTACGTCGGGATCGGGCTGCGGATCGACGGCCGGTGGCACTGGCGGTCCTACTCGCTCACGTCGATCCCACGGCGCGACAAGAAACTCATCTCGATCACCGTCAAGGCGACACCCGAGGGCTTCCTGTCAACCCATTTGGTGAATGGTGTGAAACCCGGAACGATCGTTCGCCTCGCCGCGCCCAAGGGCGACTTCGCGCTACCCGACCCGCCGCCGCCCAAGCTGTTGCTCGTCACCGCGGGCAGCGGCATCACGCCCGTGATGGCGATGCTCAGATCCATGCAACAACGGGGTCGCCACCCCGACGTCGTGCACATCCACTCCGCGCCCTCGGTGCAGGACGTGATCTTCCACGAGGAGCTGCGCAAACTCGGCGAGGACGGCGACGACTACCAACTGCACCTCCAGCTGACCGACGACATGGGACACCTCGACTTCGAAGCTGAACTCGACGGCCTGGTCCCGGACTGGAAGGACAGGCCAACCTGGGCCTGCGGTCCGCCTGCGATGCTCGACACCATCGAGCAGGTATGGACGGACGCCGAGGTGCCAGAAGACCACCTGCACATGGAACGCTTCGTCATAGCAAGAACGGACAAGGGCGGGGAGGGCGGCACCGTCACCTTCGCGCTGTCCGACAAGACCGTCGAAGTCGACGGCGCCACCTCGCTGCTGGAGGCCGGTGAGCAGGCCGGCATCCAGATGCCGTTCGGCTGCCGGATGGGCATCTGCCAAACCTGCGTGCTGCCTTTGGAATCTGGCCACATCAGGGACTTCCGCAACGGCACCGAGCACGGCGAGGGCGATCGAATTCAAACGTGCATCTCCGCCGCCTCCGGCGACTGCACATTCAACATCTAGGAGACCAGAAAATGGCCATCAGCGACATCAAGGAATACACGCACCTGACCCCGGAGGACGTCGAAGAGCTGGGGCGCGAGCTGGATGCGATCAGAACCGACATCGAGGAATCCCGCGGCGAGCGCGACGCGCGCTACATCCGACGGGCCATTCAACTGCAGCGCGGGCTCGCCGCAGGCGGCCGGATTGCGTTGTTCGGCAGCCGAAACAAGATCGCGTGGACCGTCGGCACCGGCATGCTCGCGCTCGCGAAGATCATCGAGAACATGGAACTCGGACACAACATCACCCACGGTCAGTGGGATTGGATGAACGATCCGGAGATTCACTCCACTGAGTGGGAGTGGGACACCACCTCACCGACGGTGCACTGGAAGAAGTCGCACAACTTCATCCATCACAAGTACACCAACATCGTCGGACTGGACGACGACATCGGTTACGGCATCATGCGGCTCACCCGCGACCAGCGTTGGGAGCGCTGGATGCTCGGCAACCCCCTCTACAATTTCCTGCTCGGGACGTTGTTCGAATGGGGAGTCGCCGCGCACGGGTTGGAGACGACGAAGTTCCGCAAGGGCGAGAAGTCCAAGGGCGAGGTGCTCAGGGACCTGAAGATCATCGGCAAGAAGGTCGGCAAGCAGGTCGGCAAGGACTACGTCGTCTTCCCGGCCTTGACCGGGCCGGCCTGGAAGCACACGCTCGGCGCCAATGCGGTGGCGAACCTGATCCGAAACTACTGGTCGTACATGGTGATCTTCTGTGGGCACTTCCCCGATGGCGCAGAGAAATTCACCCAAGAGGAGTACGAAACGGAGACGCCTGCCGAGTGGTATCTGCGCCAGATGCTCGGCTCGGCCAACTTTCACGCGGGGCCGGTGATGGCGTTCATGAGCGGGAACCTCTGCTACCAGATCGAGCACCATCTGTTTCCCGACCTACCGAGCAATCGCTACGCGGAGATCGGCGAACGGGTAAGGGCGCTGTGTGAGAAGTACGACCTGCCCTACACGACGGGCCCGCTGCTGCGCCAATACTCGCAGTCGTTCTGGACCATTGCGAAGCTCGCACTGCCCAACAGGTTTCTGAAGGGCACTGCCGACGATGCACCGGAAACCCACTCGGAGTTGAAGTTCCGCATTCGTGACGGAGTCCGGGAGACCTTCGGCGTCGACCCAGCGACCGGCAAGCGGAGGGGACTGCGCACGGCGATGCGGGAACTCCAGATGGCCTAGGCGGCGCTGCGACCGGAATGTGGCAGGCTGCCCTGCATGGTGCGTTGGTCGAGAGCCGCGGCTGGTTTCGTCTTGGCCATCGCCTGCGCCAGTCCGGCTCTCGCGCACGCGGACCCCAACGCGCTCTGGCAGATCGTCAGCGGGCAATGCGTCCCAGACCAAGAACAGCACGGCGACCCTGGGCCATGCGCCGACGTCGACCTCAGCGCCGGGGAGGACAAGGGCACGGCGGTGCTCAAGGACCTCGTCGGCGCAACGCAATTCCTGCTCATCCCCACCGGTCGGGTCACCGGAATCGAAAGCCCGGAACTGCTGGCACCCGACGCGCCGAACTACTTCGCGTCGGCCTGGCGGGCCAGGTCCTTCGTCGACGAGCGCGCCGGATGGACGCTGCCGCGGGACTGGGTCAGCCTGGCGATCAACTCCGAGGACGCTCGCACGCAGGACCAGTTGCACATCCACGTCGACTGCGTCCGGCGCGACGTCCACGAGGCCCTGACGCGCCACCGTGCCGACGTGGGCTCGGCATGGGCACCCTTCCCGGTGCCGCTCGTCGGGCACCGCTACAGCGCGATCGCGGTCGAGGGCGAGGACCTCGACGTCAACCTCTTCCAGCTGCTGGCCGACGGCATCAAGGGCGCACAGTCCGACATGGGGGCGCAAACGCTGGTCGTGGTCGGCGCATACGGCCCTGACGGTCAACCGGGCTTCATCGTGCTGGCCGACCACGTGGACGTCGCGGCGGGCGATACCGCGGGCGGCGAGGCACTTCAGGACCACATGTCCTGTCCGCAGCCGAAGTAGAGCTAGATCCGCATCACCTGTTCGGCATTCCTACGCGTCGACGATTCCGATCAGCCGTTCCAGCACCGCAAGCTGCTCTCCGTAGCTCCCCTCGAGCTTGGCCAGCAGCGTGGTGATTCCAGCCTCGCGGTACCGCTCGATGCGCTCGGCGATCGCATCGTCGGTACCAAGCAGATTGGTGAGCCTGCCGAGATCGATCGGCACCGCCCGCTTGGCCTCCTCGCGCCGTCCGGCCTTCCAGTGCTTGGTGACGGCCTCGACGCCCGCCCCGTATCCGAGCCGGGTGAAGGCGTCGCTGTAGAAGTTCTTGCCGGAGTAACTTCCCGGGTCGCTGCGCTCCTGCCCTCCGCCCGCGCCCATCGCGCCGATCGTGAACGCGTATCCGTCGGCATGTCGACGCGCGGCCTCGTCGCCCGCTTTCTTGGTGTCGGTGAATTCGACGGCGACGGGCGCGACGAGATCGAGGTCCGCGAGCGTGCGGCCCGCGAGCGCCGCACCCTCACTCAACGGACCCAAGAAGACGTCGGCAGCCTCGGGGATGAAGGCGTTGCCTAGCCAACCGTCCGCCACCTCACCCGTCAGTCGGAGATTCTGGGGGCCCATGGCGGCGATGTACACGGGCACGTGATCGGGCCGGACGAGAGGGCGGAGCGCGCTTCCTTCGCTGTTGGGCAACGGAAGCGGATAGATCTCACCTGAATGCTCGAGCCGATCCCCGCGGCTGACGATCCGGACGATCTCGATGGTCTCGCGGGTGGTCTGCACCGGCTTGCGGAACCGGACGCCGTGCCAGCCCTCCATCACCCCGGGCCCGGACGTGCCAACGCCAAGCATGAACCTGCCCCCGGACAGTTCCTGCAGGCTCAACGCCGACGTGGCAAGCATGGCCGGACTGCGCGAACCCAATTGCACGACAAAGGTTCCCAGCCCGATGCGCGTGGTCTTGGCGGCGAGAAAAGCCAGGCCGGTGAGTGCGTCATAGCCCCAGACCTCGGGTACCCACAGTGACGCGACGCCGATCCGCTGGGCCGCGATGGCGAAATCGGCCGCCCCGGGCGAGCGGGGCTCGATGAGGGCTCCGACTTTCACTGTCGCTCCTAGCTCGTTTCTGCCGATGCGTCTCATGCACTATGGCAGGCTGCCCGGCATGCGCTACCGCGATCAGCCGACGATGGAAGTGACGGCGCGGGTGAATTGCGACGTGCCCACCGCATGGTCCCGGGTCACCGACGTCGGGCTGCCCGCGCGGTGCTCGCAGGAATTGCAGCGGGTGGAGTGGCTGGGCGATGCGCAAGGGGTCGAGGTAGGGGCCAGGTTTCGCGGCACCAACGAGCACGCGGCCTTGGGCTCCTGGCAGACCGAGTGCGAGGTCGTCGAAGTCGACGAGGGCCGGCGCTGGGTATGGAATGTCATCGGGCCCGATGGCGTGGGCGCGACGTGGGGCTTCGAAGTCGAGCCCACCAGCGACGGCGTGCTGATCCGGCAGTGGGCGCGGATGGGTCCAGGACCGTCGGGCCTGACGTACGCGATCACGGCCATGCCCGAGAAGGAAGCCCGGATCGTCGCGAATCGACTCGTCGAATGGCGACAGAACATGCAGACCAACCTGGACTGCATCCGCGACGAGTTCGCGCAGTGACCTAGCGCTGCGCAGGGCGTTTGCAGCTTCCGTGCCCGCTCGAGCGAGATCTTTGCGACCCACATCGACGGGGTCGGCCGTCCACCACGCAGGCACCGGGGAGACCGCGGATTTAGCGGGCTGACGAAATCGTCATAGCTGCCGGAGACCTCTACCATGATGGGATGGCAACCCGCCCCGCGCTCATCGACGTGCACGCTCACTTCCTGACCGATCGTTACGTGGCCGCGGCTCAGGGTGTGGGCATCACTCAGCCCGACGGCATGCCGGCGTGGCCTTCGTGGAGCGTCGACGCGCATCTTCAGCTGATGGAGCAGAACCGGATCGCGAAGGCGGTGCTGTCGATCTCCTCGCCCGGCGTGCACTTCGGCGACGACACCGCCGCGGCCGAGCTGGCGCGCCACGTCAACGAGTTCGCCGCCGACGTCAGCGCCGAACACCGGGACCGGTTCGCCTTCTTCGCGTCGGTTCCACTGCCGTGCGTGGACGCCGCGGTCGATGAAGCCGCGTACGCGATGGACACGCTCGGGGCGCGCGGGGTGGTGCTCATGAGCAACAGCGCCGCGGTCTATCTCGGTGATCCGGCGCTCGATCCGCTGTGGGCGGTGCTGGATCAACGGGGCGCCATCGTGTTCGAGCATCCGACGTCGCCGCCCCACGCCGCCGAGCTGGCCCTCGGCCGGCCGAGGCCGATGCTGGAATTCATGTTCGAAACCACCAGAACGGTGACCGACCTGATCTTCGCGGGGGTGCCGGAGCGCTTCCCGAACGTCCGCTTCGTGATCCCGCATTGTGGTGCGACACTGCCCCTCGTGGTTGATCGCGTCGAGCTCTTCCGCAGCCTGGTGCCCGGGTCCCACGATCGCGCGGAGTCACAGCTGACGACTAGGCAACAGCTGCAGCGGTTTTGGTATGACCTCGCAGGTACGCCATTCCCCGCCCCCGCGAAGGCCCTCGTCGACGTCGTGGGCTCCGACCAGGTGCTCTACGGGAGCGACTTCTGCTGGACGCCCGCGATGGGCGCAGCGCATCAGGTGGCGCTGCTAGAGCAGGAGCCGACGGACTGGCGCACGTTGACCACCGCGAACGCGAAGCGCTTACTCGGCTAGGGGCGATCCGCGATCACGCGCCGACCAGTTTGAGGGGCAGCCGCGCATGTCGCCGGATGATGTTGTTGATGGCCCAAGTCGGAGTCCCTGACAGCTCGATGCGGTCGACCCGCTCGACCAACGCGTTCAGCATGGCGGTGGTTTCCAGCCGCGCGAGGCCCTGCCCGGCACACGCATGGGTGCCGTTGCCGAAGGCCAGGTGTCGGCCCGCGTCTCGGCGGATGTCGAAGGTGTCGGGCTCATCCCACTCGCGCTCGTCGCGGTTTGCGGAGGCGTATACGACCAGTACGCGTGCGCCCGCAGGAATTGCAGCCGCCCCAACTTCGGCGTCGCCCAATACTTTTCGGGAGAAGGCCCGTAGCGGCGACTCGTAGCGGATGACTTCGTTGATAGCGCCGGGGATCAACGTCGGATCAGCCTTGAGCAGCTGCCACTGCTCGGGATGGGTCGCGAACAGGTGCAGCGCGTTGGAGATGGCGCTCATGGTGGTGTCGATGGATGGGGCGATGTAGTCGATCATCAGCGCAGCGGCTTCGGCCGGTGTCAGCTTGCCGTCGTCCGCTGCGAGTAGGACGTCGTGGCCGAGGCTGCCGTCGAGCATCGTGCGGTCGCGGACGACGCGCTTGGCGAACCGCAACATTCGCAGGGTGTCCGGGATGGCCCTCGCGGAATGTTGGTTGGGCGGACCAAGGATGTCGAATGTCGCTCCGCCCCAGGCGATCAGATTGCCGCGGCAGGCTCGGGGCCAGCCGACGAGGTCGGGGACCACCGCCATCGGCAACGCAGTCGCAAGGTCGCGCACCCCGTCGACCTCGTCCTCGGCTAGGGCGGCGTCGACCACCGCGGCGGCCTGCTCGTCGACGTTGTCGCTGATGGCCCGCAGTGCCCGCGGCAGCATCCGGTGGGCGACCAGTTTGCGTCGCCGGTCGTGTTCGGCGCCGTCACTGGTGAGCGTGGTGCCGTCGGACAGGTGGTTCGAGAACGGGTTGAGCGCCACGCCCTTGGCCGAGCTGAAGGTCTTGTCATCGCGCAGCACGGCCTTGCATTCGGTGTAGCGGGACACGGCGTAGACCCGCTGTCGAGACAGCCAGACCACGGCGCCGAGCTCGCGCAGCCGCGCGTACTGCGGGTACGGGTCGACGATCGCTGCGGTTGAGTAGATGTTGGGCCGATAGCAGGGGACGCCCTTGCGGTGCTTCGTCATTCGGGGGACTCCGTCGTCGCGTTGGCAGGAGTGGAGGTCTGGGACCGGGACGGGGGGAGAGCGTCGCACAGCGGGCCGAGGGCCCGCCCCGCCCGCATGACGGTCCGGTCGGGTCGGACGATGGCGGCGCTGGCCCCGCCGCGCCGCAGCCAGCGCGCCAACTCGGTGCCGGGTGCGGCGAACTGGACGACGGCGCCGCGCTGTTCGATGAGCGCGCGCTCGACCGGTCCCGGTGCGACGGTGGTGACGACCGCGAAGCCGCTGCCAAGCACGGCATCGAGCCGCTGACCGCGTTCGACTACGGGGTTCGGGCACAGCGCGCCGGCCAACTGCCACGGAGTGTGAGTTTTGCGGACGAGCGCCGAGGCATGTAGCGCGGGAGTCCGGCTGTCGACGACCTTGGCGCTCAGGCCGGGTAGCCGGTGCAGCCGGGGAAGCACGATGCGCCGGATCAGGTTACCCACGTCACCGCCCGCGGTCATCGCCCAGCCCACCCCCAATGCGAGCCGGATCATGTATCGCGCGTGGGGCTTTCGCTCGCGCTCGTAGCTGTCGAGCACGTCCGCGGGAAGGCTCGCGTCGAGCACCCCCGCGAGCTTCCAGGCCAGGTTCATCGCGTCCCGCAGGCCCGCCCCCAAGCCCTGGCCGACGAACGGCGGCGTCAGGTGGGCGGCGTCCCCGAGCAGGAAGACGCGACCCCGACGCCAGCGGTCGGCGAGTTGGGCCCGGAACGTGTACTCGGCGACTCGCAGCAGCTTCAGTTCGTCGCAGCGGGCGCCCTCGACCCACGGCCCGATCAGCGGAGCCAGGGCAGCAGGAGTGGCGAAGTCGGCGGGCGTCTCGCCGTCGAGCAGCCGGAACTCCCACCGATAACGTGTGTGGCCGATCCGCATGTAGGTGGCCGCACGCATCGGGTCGCACAGCTGGTGGGCGCCATCCCACTGGTTGAGGTCGGCAGCAGTCTCGCCATCGACGACGAGCCAGCGCTGTTCGAACCCCAAGTCGTCCATGTACGAGCCGATCCGGGAGCGGGTGATGCTGTTGGCGCCGTCGCAGCCGAGCACGTAGTCGGCTTCGACGACGTGGGCGCTGCCGTCAGTCCGGTCGGCGTAGCTGACGCGCACCCGGGCGGCGCCGTGCTCGACAACGTCGGTTACCTCGACGTCACCACGCAGTTGGACCTGGGGGTAGTGCTCGAGGTTGGCGCGCAGCAGCGCTTCGAGGTCGGGCTGATCGAACATGTTGGCCTGGGGAAAGCCGTTGCGGCTCAACTGCGTATCGCGGGTGAACTGGCAGAGCACGTTCATCGAGCTGTCGAGTAGCCGAAGCCCGAGGGTAGGTCGTGAGATGGCGGCGAACTCGTCGGCGATGCCGAGCCGGGCCACGACGCGGTAGATCTCGTCGTCCAAGTGGACTGCGCGAGGCTGGGGATACACCTGCGACCACCGATCGAGCACGAGGCTGTCGACGCCGTACTGCGCGAGCAGGGTGGCCACCGTCACGCCAGTGGGGCCGGCACCCACGACCACCACGGGAACGTACGGCACCGCGCTGGTCACGCGTATCGCACCACGGCGCTTTGGGTGCCGAGTGCGATGGCCTTGTCGTCGGTGGCCACGGTGGCTTCGACGACGTCGCCGTCGCGCAGGTACTTCGCGTTCTTGGCCTGGCTCTTGAAGAAGGCCTTCCACTTCATCGCGGGCGGCAGCAGCGATCCGATGAACGCGATCGGCTTCGGCGGTGCGCTGAGGGCGGTGCCAGCCGGCGTGCCGGTGAGCAAGAGGTCGCCGACGGCCATGTGCTGGAACCGCGTCAGCTCTTGAAGCGCACGCAAGGGCGGGTAGATCATGTCGCCGCCGACGACGGAGTCCTGACGGAGCTCGCCGTTGACGCGCAGTTGCAGCCGCAGGTCGCCGAAGCGCTTGAGCTCGTCGCCGTCCAGTAGCACCAGTGCGGGGCCGACCGGGGTGAAGGTCGGATACGACTTCGATTCGTAGAACTGGGTTTTCGGCAGCTGGATGTCGCGGGCCGACACGTCGTTGGTGACGACGAGACCTGCGACGTAGTCGGGGAGGTTGGCCTCGGTGAGCGTGGTGCCGACGGGCAGTTCGCGGCCGATGACGAGCCCGATCTCCACCTCGTAGTCCATGAACCGGACATGTGCGGGCTTGACGATGTCGGCGTTTGGCCCGTTGACCGAGCCGGAGGCCTTGCGGAAGAAGGTCAGCGGGATGGTGTTGGGATCGAGCCCGGCGTCCTTGACGTGGGAGACGAAGTTGGTCATCTGTGCGACCACGCGGCATGGCGCGGTGACGGGGGAGACCAGGTCGAGGGTGTCGACGGCGATGGTGCCCTGACGAGCGGCGGCCGCGTCGACGGCGGCGCGATCGCCGAGCAGTTCACCGGTGGTGGTTGCGGCCGTGTCGATCTTGACGGCGCCGGTCTCGGTTTGGACGTACCAGGCGTCGGCGGTGCGCAGGATGGTGGTGGTCATGAACTCGCTACTTTCAAGAGGCCGCGGAGGCGGGTGAGGGTGAACTCGTTGTCGTCGTCGCGGACGGCGGTCAGCATCGAGCGCAGTTCGTCGAGGGTTTCCCGGCCGGGAGCGATGCCCAGGAAGTCCTTGGTGATGGGCGGTCCCCACTGGGCGAGGCCGGAGGCCGTGAAGGCCGCCCACCCCGGTTCGAGGGAGTGGTCGAACATGTCGCCGTCGGTGAAGTGCTCGACCATGAAGCCGTCGGGATCGCGCCAGTAGTCGAACAACTGGCTGCCCTGGACGTGACGGCCGATGCCCCATGACCGTTGGTAGCCGCGCTCGCGCAGGTACTCGCCGCCGGCGGCCATCGCGTCGAGATCGGCCACCTGATAGGCGGAGTGCACGTAGCGGTTGCGCGGGCCGAGCGCCACGGCCAGCGTGTGGTGGTCGGCAGGCGTGTCGCCGCGGTCGCAGCGGATGAAGCTCATCGTCGGACCCAGCTCCCGCTGGCCCGGGAAGTAGAGGAAGTCGCTGACGATCATGCCGAGGTTGTCCAGATACCAGTTCAGCGCCTCGAAGTACTTCGCGCTCTGCAGCACCACGTGACCTAGCCGCTGTACTCGGGCTGGCAGCCGCGGCGGTCGCTGGGTTACGTTGGCGCGCAACAGCTCATGGCCGAAATTCAGGGTGTGCGGCGTCTGGATGGGCAGTGGCTCGAGGTCGTGGGTGCCCGCGACGACGCGCACCGGGACTCCGCTGGGGTCGACCAGATCTACGGCCAGCCCACCGATGCTCTCCGGCAGCGCCCGGGTGGGCCCGCCAACTGCGTCGGCCAGGCGGAGCACGTCGACCTCGTCCTGCGCGGTGAACGCCATCCCGACGAACTTCGACCGTGCGCCGCGCCGAACCATCACGCAGGGGGCGTCGGCGTCGGTGCCGCGCAACTGCAATTCGTCGTTGGTCCGTAGCAGCGTCGAGAATCCGAAGGCCTGGGCGAACGCCTCGGCGCGCATGAGGTCGGGCTTCTCGAACTCCAACCATGCGATGTCCTGCACCTTGATCACCGGCTTGCGGGAGCGGCCGGGGTGTTCGCCACCGCGCGCGCCCTGCTCGCTGTGCAGGTCGGTATGCGCACCCACGTTCATGACAACTCCGTTCGTCGATCTGACGAAATCGTCACATACGCTGCTATCCTCAGTCAAGTACTTCTGACGAAATCCTCAAAATTGATGGAATCGGCTATACTCGGGCCCTCTGGAAAAAAGGAGCCCGGGGTGGCAACGACACAGCAGGCCGATCAGCGAGAAGAGCCGCCGAACCGACTGGTCCGGCGCAAGCAGCGGACCCGCGCAGCGCTGATCGCGGCCGCCCAGTCGTTCATGGCCGCAGGCAAGCTGAACGTGCCGGTGCTGGAACTCACCCAGGCCGCCGATGTCGGCATGGGGTCGTTCTACAACCACTTCGAAAGCAAGGAAGAACTCTTTGCCGCCGCCGTCGACGAGGTGCTCGACCTCCACGGCGCACGGCTGGACAAGCTGACCGAATCGATGGACGACCCGGCGGAGGCGTTCGCCTGCAGTTTTCGGCTGACCGGCCGACTCTTCCGGCAGCGCCCGCAGGAGAGTGCGGTGCTGCTGAGTAACGGGTTGCAGTTGATGTCCGCCGACCGGGGCTTGGCGCCTCGCGCACTGCGCGACATCATCGCCGCCTCCGAAGCCGGCCGGTTCCACGTGCCCGACCCGGCGCTGGGCCTGGCGATCGCGGGCGGTTCCCTGCTCGGCCTCGGCCAACTGCTGATGGTTCAGCCCGAGCGGGACGACGCCGAGACGTCCGATCGATTTACCGAAGACCTGCTGCGGCTGTTCGGGATGAAGGCTAACGACGCCCGCAGGCTGTGTCAGCTGCCGCTGCCCGACATCGACGAGCTCAGTGAGCCGGAGTCGGCGGCGTAGTCGAGAAACGGCCCGCCACTGGAAGGTGGTGCACGGCCGTCACGGCGGCGTCTCCCTGAGCCGTTGCTCGAAGGCGCGGAAGGACAGCCCGGTGGGTTGGTGGCCGGATGCGATGACCGCGCCGACCGACAGCGAGTAGAGATACTCCAGGCTGCGCTGCGACGAGTCCTCGGGCGCGCCCGTGAGCGTGCTCAGGTGGGCGCGGACCGCTTCCATCGCCGCGTCGAGTGCGCCGGTGCGCGGACCGTCGGGCGCCCGCGAACCCGCCGTGAACGTGATCACCAGGTCGTAGAACGGCACCAGTTCGGTTCCGCTGCGGCCCTTGTATCCCTTCATGGAGCGCTGCACCTTGTCGAGCAGGCTGACGTCGGTCTGGACGAGTCCGGCGGAATCGGTGGCGGACAGCAGTGCCGACCACACCTTGTCGTCGGCGTTGTGGAAGACCACGCTGGCCCGTGTGCTCGGGTTCAATACTCGACGAATCTCGTTGAACGCCTGAGCAAGTAGCTTCTCGTAGTCATCGAGTGTCTTACCTCCCGCACTGGCGGGCAGGGAGCGGTTGACGACGATCTCCGCGTCGGTGTCGGTGACGTCGCCGAGCCACGACTCCCACACGACGTTGCAGTCGGCGTAGAAGAGGTTGGCGCCGAACGGTGGATCGGTGAACACGTAGTCGACGCTCGAACTTGGCAACCACGAAAGGTCGGTGGCCGACGAGCGCTGCACGAAGGCGGGGACGTCAGTGCGGTCGGCCGCGGGGTGGGTGGAGTAGAACCGGGCCACCTGGGCGACCTGGTGTCGGAAGATCTCCAGCACGTTGCCCTCGGCGACGAGCTGCGGAATGTAGAGCGTGCCCGTCAGTGGGCGCTGGCCGCCGTACGCGTTGTAGCGCCGCATCCGGGTGGCGTGCCACGCGGTGTTGGTGAACGCGAAGGTAAGCGCGGCACGTACGCGCTCGTCGGGAAGCTGGGCGATGAGGTGCCACAACTCGCTGAGCGCAAGCTTGCTGCGGTGGCTCCAGAAGTCGGCGACGTCCGAGATGTCGCGGAGTTGAAGTGCTGAGCGACGGTGCATTTCGCGATCGGGCCCGAGCGGCACCGAGGGCACCCAGCGCGTGACCTTCCGCTTGGCGATCGTCGCGAGCAACGCGAGATCGGTCGTGTCGGCAGGCCCGCGCTGCAGCTTGCCACATGCGGTGCAGGCGACGGCCTTCTCGGCGGGTTCGCTGATGACGCCACCGACCCCGGAGCGGGATTGTGCGTGCCCGCACTTGTGACACGTGAGTGTTCGTGCGGTGCCGCCGGATTCGCTCTTGTGGTCCCACACCCGAATGGGGGCGGCGCACGCGCCACACGTGTGCACGTCGGTCCAGACCAGGTGGCGCAGCGTGCTCGGACGTTCGCACGTGGGGCAGTTGGAGCGGTACAGCCGCTGTTCGAGCTTCGCGGTCGCAGGCGCCAGCGCGCGAAGTGCGGCCACCAACGCGTCGGGTGCGACCGGGTGGGTGTAGTTGTACGCGAGGTGCACAGCGCCGGGGGCCAAGTCGGACAGGATGGTGCGCCGACCCACGTTGAGCGCGGCCAGGCCCGTCATGCCTGACCCGCAGAACGGATCGAGCACCAGTCCGTCGGCCTCGGTACTGGCCAGGATGAAGGGCTCGATCGCCGCGGGCGGGACCTTCGTCGGATAGGTGTGCACCAGATAGGCGCTGCTGCCCTTGGACGCGGACGACGTCGCGGGGATGGCCCGCAGGACGGGTGGGGTCACGGCCTGTTCGCCCAGGCGGCGCCGACGGCCAGGAAGTGTTCCCCCAGAATGGTTTCGACGTCGCGATAGGAGTAACCCGCGAGCGGGCAGCTGGCCTCGAGCAGCATCCGCATGACGAAGGAATGGATGTATGGCGTGGTGCGGCGCCGTGGCGTCGCCGACTCGAGGTGGACTGCGATGGCCGCGATGAGCGCTTCGCGCGGGAAGGTGTCGGCGCTCGCGGTGCGTTTCCGCCGACTGCGCGCGGAACGGAGGTGCAGTACCAAGTCGAAGCTCGACACCCGCTCCTGATCCGTAATCTGTTTGATGCCCTTGAAACTCGGCTGGGTCTTGTCGAAAGCGACGGCTGACTCGAGCCGCAGGTCGGCGCTTTCCAGCGCTCGTTCCAACGCGCTCCAGACGGCGTCGTCGCCGTTGTGGAACATGACGCTGGCCCACGCCTGCGGCTTGAGCACCCGGGCCACCTCGGAGAAGCTTGCCGACATCACCTTCTCGTAGTCCTGGAGGGTCTTGGCGCCGTGTTCGACGGGCAACGACGTCGAGACGACGGCTTCGTCTGCGGTCGGAGTGAAGTCGTCCAGCCAGGACTCCCAGAGGAACGACGCGTCGGAGTAGTAGATGTTGGCCCCGAACGGCGGATCGGTGAACACGTAATCGACACTGCCCGAATCGATGTGGTGCAGTCCGGTGGCCGACGAAGGAACGACCCTGCATGTGCCGGGGGCGTCGTGCATGGCACGGACGAGTTGCCCAACGGCGGAGAGCTTGCGACGCAGTAGCGAGAACACGTTGAACTCGTAGGTCAGCGACGCCACGTAGAGCGTGCCCGACAACACGTTGGTGGGACGCTTCGGATTCCACTGGTAGCGGCGGGACGCCCGGTTGACGACGGAGGTCACGGCGAACCGCAGCATGGTCGCGTGCGCCGACTCGTTCGCGGCCCGCCACACCGCCGCGAGCGCATAGAGGTTGCGGTCGGTGAAGAAGTCTGCGGCGGTGTGGATTCCGAGCGTGCGGTGTTGGCCACGCCACATCTCGCGCCATGGCTCGAATGGCGCGGTCGGATACCAGTCGGTGATGCCGGAGCGGCGCGGGCGAAGCGCTGCGGCTTGTTCGCGCCTGGTGGGCGGGCGTTGGTCGCGGCGGCGGCAGTGCGGGCATGACACGGACACCAACACGGGTACCTGGGCCACGAGTCTGGCCTCACCCTTGCGGAACGACGCCTCACAGTGCGGGCAGCGCAGCGTCTTGGACAGGGTGCCGTCAGGTTGTTTGGCGGCGTCCCAGAACCGGATTCGGTGCGCGCACGACGGGCAGTCGAGCGTGTCGGACCATACGGTGTACTCGATGCGCGCCGACTTCCTGCAGTGCACGCAGCGCGTCCCGTAGAGCTCTTGCTCAAACTGTGCGAGCCCCGCCATCAACGCCCCGGCGCCCGCATCGAAGTCGTGGGCCTGCGCCGCCGCCGCGTACCCGGACGCGATGTGCACGGCGGCGGGCGAGAGGTCGGACAGCAGACCGGACCGTCCGGATTGCAGGCACGCGACACCGGTCATCCCCGAGCCGCAGAAGGGATCGACGACCACGGCGCCCGGCTCGGTGTAGTACTCGAGCATGCGCACGATGCCCTCGGGTGGCACCTTGGTGTGATAGCTGTGCGCCCGGTAGAACACCGAACCCTTGCCCCCGACGACCTCGCTGCGGTAGGGCTCCGTCACCCGCTTCACCGGTTGCCTCCGGTGGGGCCGAAGCGCACCAGCTCCGCGATCTCGCGGCGATCCGCATGGCTCAACACAGCTCAGAGGCTATGAGCTGGCATCGACAAAAATCGCCAGACACGCAGACCGGTGCGGGTCCCCGTGGCCGCGAGGGGTCGACGGTCGCATCCGTCGTCGAAATCTGCACGGTGGTCGTGATTCCGAAGCCGAAGCTAGCCCCCGAGCATCCGGTACTGCGCAGCCAGCTGCTGCTGCGCCCTGGTGAAGTCACGGGCCGAGGTCTTGAATGCGTACCGGTCGAACGTGGCCAGGCAGAGGTACTTCGGCACCAGTCCGGCCGCGTCGGCGACCAGCAGGCACCTGCTGTCCGGCAACCCAGGCACTGCCGCCGCGGGTTGGGTGGTCGGCAGTTTGGCCGCGTCGTCACCGACCGCCTGCGCCAGTCGGGCGGCGGCGGTCGCATCCTTGGCCTGGTACACCGTGGTCTGGCCGATCGACACCTGGTCGACACCGGCCGCAGACAGCTGCGCACCCGCGACGACGGGATTCGCCTCGGCGTGCAACGCGCCCGCCGGTGGGTAGGCCGAACCGGACATCGCGGTCGGGTCGGCGGGCGGGGTCGGAAGGGTGCGGGCCACCAGACCGGTGGGGTCGAGCGGCAGCTGCGGGAAGAAGGCCGGATTGCTCGGCGCGAAGCCGTCGAGCAGCGGGAGCTGGAGGTCGATCGCGCGGGCTGCAAGCGCGGCGGCTGCGTCGGGCCCCTTCGGGTGCTGCGCGACCTGGAAGACCACGTAGGGCCCATGTGCGGTCAGCGCCGTCACCTCCTGCTTCATGGTGTCGTCCGCGTTGTACTTCAGCAACAGCCCCGACGACTCGGGGTGCCCTGGCACCGGGATGGACGCAGGTGGTTCGCTGAGCGTCGGCGAGACGTTTGGATCGACCCCCTCGATCATCGCCGAGTTCGTCATCGCTGCGACGGCGTCCGTGGCGGCCCTGTCGTCGGCGAACCGCAGCACCCCATTGCGGAGTGACATCGGGGCCGATGCGTCGGCGTTGTGCCGATCGACGACGAAGCCCACGACAAGAGGTTGACCGACCGCGCCCGCAGCGATGAACGCCCTCAGGTTGAACGCGAGGTCGTCCTTGCTCAAGACGAGTACACCTGCAGGAGCTGCGCCTTCGGTCAGGTTCTCGTCGGCCTGCCAGGGGCCCAGTACGTAGGGCGCCATCAATTGCGCTTCGATGCGACGTCCGGCGTCCGGAGTGCCTGCGTTGCCGAGCGGGGCCAAGGGCGCGATCGGGTAGTCGCCGGTGTCGAGCTTTCCCACGTCGACCTTGGTCGCAGCGGTGGAAGCCCCTTCCGGGACCGCCTTGCCCTGGACCGGGGCTCCGCCGCAGCCAGCGAGCACGGTCACGACCAGCGCCGCGACGCCGGCCGACTTCGGCCGCACGGTCAGGTGGCGCCGTTGGGGGCGCACAGCTTCCAACCGTCGCTGCGCTCCATCGGCATCGTGATCTCCTGGGTGCCCAAGCTCTCGTTCGATGCCTGGACTTTGAGCTTCGCGGAATCGCCGTCGATGGTCACGTCGATGACCTTGAACGTGCTGAGGCCCTGCTTGTCGCGGGTCTGCTTCAGCATCTCCAGCACCGGACCGGCGAACTTCGCCCGCATGGCCGGACACTGCATTTCCAGGTACGCGTCCCAGTTCTTCGTGTTGTAGGCATCGGCGACGGCCTGCAGGGCCGCGACGACCTGATCCCTGTCGGACATCGGCGGTGGGGCCGGCGGTGGCGTCGGTGACGGTGAACTGCTCGGTGCCGCGACGGCCGAGGTGCCCGACGAGCTGGGCGTGGGCTGCTCGGCACTCGAGCACGCGGCGAGCAAGGTCGTGGCGACGGCGCCGGCGGCGACGAGACGTGAGAGCGCGATCACGGGCAAACCTCCAGAGAACGACGGGCGCGGCGGTTGCTCTAAGCCTAGGGCCAGGAGCGACGTGCCCGTGTCACTGTTTTGGCACCCGATCGGCGATGGCCAAAACCAGCTTGGATACGTCGTTACCGCCTGCCGACCGGCACTGCCGCACGTCGATCATGACGTTGCCGCGGATCATCATTCCCCGCTGGCAGGAGCCGCCACCGCCGCCGAGGGTGGCCTGGAGCGTCATCACCCCCGACGCGTTTCGCGTCTGGTCGAACGTCCACGTCTGTGGGGCTTCGCCAGGCGGAGTCACGACGATGTCGTGACCGGCGCACGCTTCCCACGCGTCCTGCTGAACGACCCGATACAGTCCCACCGGCATGCCCGCCGTCGGACCCTTGGCCGGAAACGCCACCGCCGCCTGGATGACGCTGTCCTGCCAAAGGCTCTTGTTGAGCGCGCGCAGCACCTGGACGGCGGCGCCGGTTGGGACCGACTGGGTGATCGTCGTATCTGCGTACGCCGCTTGTTGCGCGGGAAGCCAGGCGCTCAAGCACTTCGGGTCGTCGACGGTCGCGGCGTCGTTCAGCAGTTCCGAACCGTCCTGTTCGAGCACCAGCGGTTGGCCCGAGCCGTCGTCGCCGACCGCGGACGCCGGGAGCAGGATGCCGCGCAGCGCAGCGGCGGCCACGTCGGTGGCGGGCGGACCGGCCTCGGTGCTCGACGTCGTCTGACGAGTCAGCTCGGGCCCGGAGCCGTTGGCGGCCGGTGAGCCATCGCCACTCGGCCACGCGATGACCGCCACGGTGCCGACGACCAGCAGGGCCACGGCGGCGATGGCGCCGATGAGCGCCGTCCGACGCTGGCGCGGGGGCTGCGGCCGCACCGGGGGCGGAGTTGAAAACGACGGGGCCGCAGGCGTCCTCAGCACCGCGTGCGGATTCTGCAACGCGTTGGCCGCCGCATCCGCGAGCGCGGCCGCACTCTGGAAGCGGGCGGCTGGGTCCTTCGCCATGGCGATCGCGATGACGGCGTCCATGGCGGGGGGCAGGGTCGGCACCAGGTCGGTGACGCGCGGTGGTGGCTGCTGCAGGTGCGCGAGCATCACGGCGGCCATGCCGTTGGTGCCTGGGAAGGGCGCGCGGCCGGTCAGCAGCCGGAAGAGGGTGCACCCCAACGAGTAGATGTCGGAGCGACCGTCGAACGGTTCGCCCGCCAACACCTCGGGGGCCGCGTAGGCCACCGTTGCGAGCACGGCGCCCGTCACCGTCAATCCGATGTCGCCGAGTGCCCGGGCAATTCCGAAGTCGCCCAACAGCACTCGCTCATTGGGACCGATGGCGCCGGAGAGCAGGAAGTTAGCCGGCTTGATGTCGCGGTGCACCACCTGGTGTGCGTGCGCATAGTCGAGGGCCTTGGCGACCTCGGCGATGACGTGCACGGCGCGGTACGGCGACATCGTTCCGCCGCGCTGTGCGGCGTCGGCGTCCGTGCCGTCGACGAACTGCATGGCGATCCACAGCTGACCGTCCTCGGTCTGACCGCGGTTGTAGACCGACACGATGTTCGGATGGTCGAGTCCAGCGGCGACGTCCGCCTCGCGCAGGAAGCGGGTACGGAAGTCGGGGTCGCGGGACAGTTCCTGCGAGAGCACCTTCAACGCGTCGTGACGGGGCAACGTCGGGTTGGCCGCCAGGTACACGGCACCCATTCCGCCCTGTCCAAGCTCGCGGATGATGCGATAGCCCGCGACCTGCGCGCCCTCCGTCAGCAAGCTACTTGAACCGTTCGTAGCACAGGTCCTGGTTGCCGCCAAGGCCTGAGCGGAAGGCGACGATGCGGGTGAAGCCGGCAGGCACCGTCTCGCCGTTGACGTTGCTGGCGACCAGTCCGTTGGTGAGCAGTCCGGCCACCGCTTCGTCGAGATCGCCCGCGGTCAGCGTCAACCCCCGACCGCTGGGCACGTCGATGGGCTTGGACATTGCGGCCTGGGCGAGGCCGGTCAGGCACGCCGTGCGCAGTGCGGCCGTCGCCGAGTCGAGCTTGTCCCCCTTCTCGTGTTGGACCGCCAGCGCGTATCGCGAAGTCAGGACGGACAGCGCGGTGTTGTCACCCTGAATGAGCACCTTGTTGCGTTCCGTGGCGGCCTGGCCGAGGTCCTGCAGCGCGGACAGGTCCACCGAGATGGTGTTGGTGGACGGGCAGTAGGAGGCCGGGGGGCTCGGTTTCGCGTCGGAGCAGTCCTCGGCCTCCAGCTTCAGCGTCGGGGCCTCCTTGAGCTGGTAGATCTCGCCGAGCACCTCCATCAGGTCGGTGAGGGTCGATTCGTCGAGCGTCACCTCGCCGGTCTGCACCTCGCCACTGCTCTGGTCGAGCGGAAGTTCCATCGGGAGGTCGCCGCGCCGTTGCTCGATTTCGTCGAGGTCGATCTTCGCGCAATCCTCTGGGCTGCCCGCGAAGCCCATCTGGAATGCGCTGACACGGTCGAGTGCGGTGCCGTGCCCCTGCTCGAGCAAGTCGGTGGTGTTCGGCCTGATGATGGGGTCACGCAGCGTAATCGCAGCCGCCAGAACGTGATTCAATCCATCGCCCGTGCTCAACTGGAATCGTGGAGACTGCCCTTCGGCCACCCAGCGCGTGTAGCCTCCTGCGAAGCAGTCAGCCTGCTGCTCAGCCACGACGGTGGGTGTGTCGTCGTCGACGAGGCCGGCCATCTTCTGGATGGCGTGGCCGTACTCGTGGCCGAGCAGCGCGCCGATGGACACGTCGCCGAAGAACTGCTTGCCGATCGGGACGAGCACGCCGCGGTCCCACGCCATGATGTCCTTGCTCGGGCAGAAGAAGGCGTTGGGCTCCTGGTAGGTCTCCGTGCCGCAGACGGTGGGGCTCGACGGGTCCTCCGAATCCCAGGACAACAGCTTCTCGATGGGCGAGAACTTGCCGTGGAACGAGTCTGGGTAATTCTTGCTCCAGTACTCGGCAACGTCGTTGACGGCGAGCAGTGCGAGCTTGTCGACGGGGCCGTCGTCGGTGTCCTTGACGTCGCCCTTGGGCGACGGGGCGTTCTCGCGCACGCCGCTCGGTCCATCCTCGGCAGGCAGCCCGCCCGCCCGGAACGGGTCATACAGCGGCGAAACGGCGTGACCCTGGGTCACCCCGCCGCAACCGGCAATGAGCAGAGCCGCGCAAGCGACTCCCAGCGACTTCTTGAATGCCGTTTCGCGTTGCTTCATATCCTGACGAATCTCGAGAGCAGGTACCTGGATCAGCGCTGAGGGTAACAGCAGGTGGCCAGATAGCGAGTGGTGGTAATCGTCAGTTTGTTCTAGTGGTGGTGGAGCACCGGGATCGGTTGGGGCGGATGAACACTGAGTTGGTGGAGGCAGCACTGTCGGCGCATGGCCGATGGCTGGTGGTGCTCGATTCTGGTGAGGTGACCGTCGATCTGGTTGGCGACATGGTGGAGGTGTCGACCTGGTTGTGCGCCCGCTTGTACCCGCCGGTCGGCGCGTAATCGGGCGATCAAGGCGGTGGGTTGCGCGCAGCGTGATGTGGGTCCGGCGGTGTTTGTCGGTGCCGGTGGTCATGATGTCGGTGATGGCTAGTGAACCTCGGGCGTTGCGCCGGATCGCCGATCCGGTGCTGGCAGCTGCCCCGGCGGGGGTGCGTATCCGGACCCGGGTGCAGCTGACCGATGCCGAGGCTTCGGCGCTGGGGGCGGTCGGGTCGTTTCTGGGATCGGTGTACCGCACGGAGTTGGCGGGCCGAGTTGAGTTGGGTCGGTTGGACCACGAAGCGCACGCCGCCTGGCGGGCCCGGCGTAAGCAGGCGCTGACCGGCGTGTCGTCGTCACGCTGGGCGGGGGCGATCACCCGTGCGGTTGAGGACCAATACCAGCTGGGCATGCGCGCCCTGAGCGCTCACCTCACCGATCTACGCCGCGGGATCGAGGTGTTGGAGCAGCGGTGCGCACTGCGCCCCGGTGCGCAGGAACTGGCACCGGCAGCAGCGGGCCGCCGCCGTCGTCGTGGATACCGCACGGCTGGTGAGCGGTTCGCCAAGACGCGGCGGGTGGCGGTGTTGCGGGCCCGCCTGGCGGCAGCCGAGGACGCGTTGGCTGCTGGGCGTCCGTCGATCGTGGTGGGCGGGAAACGGTTGTGGCGCAACCGCAACCACCTCGCACAGACCGCCATGACCCAACAGCAGTGGCAGGCCCGCTGGAATGGCGCGCGGATGTTCCTCACTGCTGATGGGGAAACGGGCAAGACCGGCGGCAACGAAACCATCCGCGTCGATCAGACGGGCCGGCTGCGCATCAAAGTGCCCGCCGCCCTGTTAGCCCAACTGGGTTCCCAGCTCGATATCGCGGCGCCGGCGGCGTTCAACCACCGTGGCCTCGAGTGGGCTGATCGGGTCGCAGACCGGCGTGCGGTGCGCTACGACATTACCTTCGACCCGGCCTGCAATCGCTGGTATCTGGACGCCTCCTGGAAACAGGATCCGCTCACCGCGCCACCGTCGATCGAACAGTTGCGCACCGGACCGGTGCTCGGTGTCGACCTCAGCGCCGACCACCTCGCTTGCTGCATTCTGGACGGGTCCGGGAATCCGATCCGGGACCCGATCACGATCCCCATCGCCACCGCCGGGCTGCCCGCATCCCAACGCGATGGGCGGGTCCGTGCGGCGATCACCGCCCTACTCGACACCGCCCAGATCAATACCTGCTCGGCGGTGGTCATCGAGCACCTCGACTTCGCCGATGCCCGCGCCACCGGCCGCGACACCATGGGCCGCGGCAAGCGGGGCAAACGGTTCCGCCGCACCGTGGCCGGCATCCTCACCGCGAACTTCCGCAACCGACTGACCGCGATGGCGGCCCGCTGCGACATCGCGATCATCGGTGTCGATCCGGCCTACACCAGCAAGTGGGGCAACCAGCACTGGGTCAAACCCCTACAACAACAGACTTCCGAACCGGTCACCGGCCACCACGGCGCGGCGACCGCGATCGGCAGACGTGGCCTCGGACTACCGATCAGGCGACGGCCAGCAGGACCCCGCAACAGACAGAGGACCGTTACGGGCACACCACCGGCCAGGCCCGATCATCAACCGAACCACGATGGCAGGCACGGCAGTTCCGGCCCACCACCACCCACACGATGGGTCGCGGTCCACCGGAGAACACCCGCCGCCAGCGGCCAACACCGCTCGGGCCGCAACCGAACAGCACACACTGCTGCTCACTCATAAGGAACGGTATACCGAACGCGGTAACTCCTTCCATCGACGTCAGCCACCCGGCGCACGCAAACGGCGGCGCGCAACGGCATCCCGGTGACCCCCACCCTTCCGTCGACCTGAAAGTATCGTCACGTGGGAAAGAACGAGCGCGGCAAGATCGTCATGACCGACGACGAGATCACGGAATTCATCGAGCGCAGCCGCACCGCCACCATGGCGACGGTGCTGCCCAACGGACGACCCCACCTGGTCGCCATGTGGTACGCGGTGCTCGACGGCGAAATCTGGTTCGAGACCAAGGCCAAGTCGCAGAAGGCGGTCAACGTGCGCCGCGATCCGACCATCACCGTCATGATCGAGGACGGGCAGACCTACAACACGCTGCGCGGCGTCTCCATCGACGGGACCGCTGAGATCGTCGACGACGACCCGGATCTGCTTCTGCGCGTTGGCATTAGCGTCTGGGAGCGGTACACGGGTCCGTACAGCGACGAGATGCGGCCCTTCGTCGACCAGATGATGAACAACCGGATCGCCGTCCGGGTGGTGCCCACTCGGCTGCGTAGCTGGGATCACGGAAAGCTCGGGATGCCCGACATGCCCCTGTCGGGTTCGACGGCGCAATACCTGAGCTGACCGCCGCGCTAGGGCATCGACGGCGGCGCGAAGCCGGGATTGGCCAACGCCGTGACGGTGGCTGCGCCGATCAGGCCGTCCAAGTCGAAGATCGCGGCTGACCCCGCGGCCACCCCCTCGTCGCTGCAATGCGTCAACGCGGCGAGTCCGAGATAGGGCCCGACCGGAAGCCGGCTGAGCGTGACGGTGTAGTCGGCGTTGATGTATTGCAAACCCGCTGTGCCGTAATGGGTCAGCGAGCTCGACACGTCACCGGCCATCGCCGCGCGTGTCAGCGGCGTCATCGGCTCACCGGCCACCAGAGGTTTGACGTCGCGCATCCAGACGAACTTCGGACCGGCGTACCCCCATTCGGTGAGGTCGATGCTGAACCCGGCCGCTCCGCGGTCGCGTCCGTAGGCCCACACCAGGGTCGGCGACATGTCGCGCGAACTCTCGGGCTCCGGCGGTGGCGGCGGCATCACCAGCGGACTGCTCCAGACCTCGCCCGGCGGCTGGTCGCCACGCCACAGCAGGAGTGCGCTGGCCCTGGCCACGACGTTGTCGGCCTGCAG
>JAOPVI010000075.1 GCA_025966225.1 Mycobacterium sp.
ACGGGCGGTCGCTGACGAGACTCGGCCCGCTGCCGCCTTTGCAGATGGATCCGACGGGCGGACCGCTGCTGGCCGAGTACCGCGAACTCGCACGTCAGAGGTACGGCCAGCACGTGACTGCGGCCGAAGCCCCTTGGTCCACGTGGCCCTGACCGAATCCAACTCACGCGAGACCCTGGTGCTGCGGTTCGCCGACGTCGGGACCGCAACCTACGGCAGTCTGCGGATCGTCGGTCAACCAGAGCGGACCGTCACGTGGGTGGTGGAGGAACCGCTGCTGCTCGCCGCGCTGGACGGGCTCGCCGATGCGCTGCCCGAGCCGAAGCCAGGTGAATCGGTGACCGACGCCCTGGCCCGCGCTCTGGGGACGGGACCGTTCACGACGCAGGCGGCGGAACTGACGCTGGCCTACCGGCTGGGCGTGCTCCTCCTTGCCGACCCGGCCTGGCAGCTTCTGCTCGAATGCGTCGCATCCCCCAGGGCGCTGTTGTTCGTTTCACCGAGTGCCCGGTTGGCCCGCGTGCCCTGGGGTCTGCTCGCCGTGCCGACGGTTCGGCCTGCGGCGGAGGATTTGGTGCGGGCCAGAGTGGCGGCCATCACCCAGGAGGGGCCGACGCCTGCCCGAATTCCATGGGGGAGCAATGACATCCATTCGATGACGGAGGGCTACCGCCTGATGGAGCTGGTCGAGGTGTTGATGTCGGTGCCCGCCAACATCGTGCATGGCCAGCGCTCACCAGTCGCGTGGGCGCGACGGGCCGACCGTGCTCCGCTGTTGGTGCTCGATCCGCGGGTACCCAACCAGCGTCCTGACTCGACGCTCGGCTCGGTGTTGGGCCGCCCGGCCCCGGATACCGTGTTGGCGCAGCACTTTGGACGGCTGGCCGCGCGGACGGCGGTGTGGCCTGCCGTCGCCGCCGCGGTGGAGTTGTTCCGACGAACGGATGCGGATTGGTCGTGGTTGGCCGCGATGCTCGCCAAGGAGCCCAGCCGGCTGTTGTTCGTCGGCCACGCCACTGCCGCCGACTCCGGACGCGCAGCTCAGGCGGCGCTGCACGTGGCCGACGAGCGTCCGCTCACCGCATCGGACGTCATGTCGCTGCAGTTGACCATGCCGCCCCGGGTGGCCTTGTTGGCGTGTGCCTCCGGCGGTGACTACCGCTTCGACGAGGCCACTGGCCTTGTCGCCGCCATCGTGCTTGGAGGTGCCCAACTCGTCACGGCGACTCTGTGGTCACTGCCGACGACCGCGGGCTACCGGCAGTTCGCACGATCGCCGTTCGGTGACCCCATGGCCGAGGCCGTGATCGCAGTGGACGATGCCCACCAGACCGCGGAGGCCGGCTGCGCGGTGAATGCGTGGCAGCGCGCACAGATGCGCCAGTGGCGGGATGGAGCTGCGGCGGTGAGTCCCGTCTACTGGGCCGCGCTGGTCACGTTCAGCGTCGATGGGGCACGGTGATCCTTCAATTGGGCGGCACGCACACGGCGACTGCGGATTCGTCCCCGCGGCGGTAGTACGCGTCGACGACGCTGCCTGGCGTGACTTCGGCCAGCGCGGATGCCGGAACGAGGGTCGTTTCGTGGGCGGGGAACTGGCCACCCTCAGGCCTGGTGACCATCAGGTCGAGTTCGACCCCGCGATAGTCCTCGCGCGCCTCACCCGTCGTCCGCATCGCCGTCACCACTCCCTGTGATCGGGTGCCGTACCGAATCAACGCGAGTTGGTCGCTGGTCACCAGGCCCTTGCGAACCAACATCTGGTCGAATGCCGACAGGACCGCGGCGATGTCGTCCGCCAGTGAAAGCCGTTCTCGAGCATCGGGGTCGAATGCCACGAGCAACACCACTCCCCGCCGGAGCCCAGCCACCGAGGGATCGTCCGAGGTCTGACGCAGCCGACCCACGAAGTGCTGTCCGGACACGCTCTCGACGTCCACGAGGATGGGACCCGCTACGGTGCGGACGGTGCCTATCGCCACGGAGCAGCAGGTTCCGATCGCGGCATCCACGCAGTGCGCGCGGTGATGTCGGAGGTGGGTGAGCGTGGCCGCGGCACCGACCACGATGCACGCGAGGAAGACAAGGGCGATCGAGAAGGGATCGGGCATGCCAGCATGGTCTGACACCGCGTCGGCTACCGAACCCAACTTGTTTCGGGCTCTACTCTGGGCAGATGAACACGGGGCCGCACTTGTTGGCGACTTTCACACTCGCCAAGCCGCGCCGTGCCGTCATCGATCAGGCCTGGCGGGCGATCGGCCCAGGAGTCGAGCTGCTCAGCGGTAGTGACGGTGGTCCGCTCCGGCGAACCGTCAAACGCATCCTTGACCCATTGGTTTTTCGGCTGCGCTCCAACCCGCAGTTCTCGGCTCCAGCACTCGCGCCCGAGGTGGCGTCGGCGCTCGACGACCTCATCGCCGGGCACGCAGCACAGTTGCGGTCGGCCGCGAGCTGGTTCGCACTGCTGAAAACGGAGCGACGTCGACTCAGGATCACGACGGGAAACGCCCAAGAGCTCTACTTCCCGGTGTGTTTCGAGCTCGCCGTCACCAGGGGCGCACCGTCGCCCGAGGACCGCAGTACCGCCGAATCCGTCCTGCGTGAACTTCACGACGATCGAGACCGCACTGCCATCGAGCACCTGAACCGCTACGTCGGCGAGCAACACGTGATCGACATGTTGACCAACCAACTCGAGGCGAGCTGGCGCGACGTGCGCCCGGGGACCTCCATGGCGGGTCCGTTCCTGGCGGGGCTGGTCACGGTGCTCGGCCAGGCCGATGGTCACACCGCCCAGGTGGCGCGTCAGCGGGTCTGGTCGGCACTGATCGCCGACGCAACGCCGTACAACTTCGGGGCTCGCGCCAGGATCGAATTCGCCGAGCTGCCCTGGTCCATCGTTGAGGTTGGTTTGAGTTCCATTGCACCACAACAACTCCCGCGAGTCGTTGGTGGAACGGATCGTGACCGGCCGCTCGACCGCGCCGTCGTCGACAGGGTGCGGGCCATCCTCCGGCGTGCGATGGATCGCGGTGAGCTACCCGACATTCCATTGCTCTGTGCCGAGGAAGTGGATCGGTCGTGTGCTCCGTGGGGGCTGCTTTCCGAGGACAAGCAGGCGACGCTGGTGGCAGGCATCGACATGGCGGTGGACCTTGCGCCGCTGCGCGCGTCGGCCGTGCCGCGGTACGACCTTGGAAAGCAGATCCAGGCCCGGCTGCGCAAGGAGGCCTACGTCCTGCACGCCCGGCGTTACCTGGCCGACGGTGCTCCGCTGCATCCTCGGCAACGTCACGTCATCGACGACCTCGCCGCCTTCGCGCGCCCGTACACCAGCAGGTTGTGGGCCCGTTTGCATGGCCGCGACGTGTGGCAGGAGTCGTGCGCCGACGTCGACGACATCCGGGCCGTCCTCGAGGGCGTGGCCCGATCGGTGAGTTTGGACCATCGGCAGCGCATCAAGGCCATGCTGGAACTCGAGGCGGCGCAATGAGACTGGTGACCGAGTCGGGTCTGTGGGCCACCGGCCCCGTCGTAGCCGAGGCGCCGGCCGTCGCGGTGCTCGAACTCAGCGGCGCGGTGCTGGCGTGGACGGTCGACGACCCGGCGGGCGCGGCGGCGACGCACGTCACGTTCACGAACGTCGCTGCCGCAGAATGGCTTTGGCGGGTACTTGGCGCGCAGGGGCACGTGGCGCTGCTCGCAGCGCTGGACGGCCGCACGCCCGACGATCGCCAGGCGATCGACATCGTTGGCGTCGAGCCGTCACCAGAGGTACTCGCTCCGTTCCGTCGGTTGGCCTTCGGGCACTGGCTGCGGCGGTGGTGGCCGGCGAGCCTGCGCGACGGCATCGTCGGCCTGGACGCGGCCGTTCTGGACGGTGAGCTGGCGCTGCTGACCGTGGCCGCCCAGGACTACTTCACCGACGACACGTTCGACTCCGACGTTGCCGACCTGCTGCGACCCCACCGGGCCGCCCTCGCCGGCCTCGTGCACGGTGGAGATCCACGCATTGCCGAGTTGGCAACGGCCTGTGCCGAACTCGCCGACGAGGTGGGGATCGCCCAGACTGCGGTGCCGGTGGCTGATGCGTCCCGCCGCCGCGATGACTATGCACTCGCGGCCGGGTCGGACGCGACTCTGCGGGCGACCGAGCAGATCGCAAGGGGAGTGGGATCGGTGAACTGGTCCGCCGTTCCGCCTGGGATGTTCGACGCTGCGGACCGAACGGTCGACTGGGCGATCGAAATGGCGGGATCGACGGCTGTCGCCGCAGTTCGGGTGGCGACGAGTGCGCCCGTTTCGGGAATCGAGGTGCGGCTTCGAGCCGGCGCGGTCACAGCAGCGGGCGTGCTGAACGCGGCCGGGCGTGCCACCCTGGCGCTGGTCGACGAGGCGAGTGCACCGGTGACGGAAACGCAGGCCTGGGACCATGATTGGCCGAATATGACCGTGACGATAGGCGCTGACATCGACGACTCCGTGGAGGCCGCGCAGATGCGACAGCGCCTCCGCGACTTCGCGCGTGGCCGGCTCGCGCGTCCAGCTGGGGACGCCTTCCTTGCCGAAGTACTGGCCGCCGAATCCGACTACTGACTCGTGGTCACCTGCCCGCCGCCTCGGCGGTCGGCGCTGGTGGCTCGGAGGCTGGCAGCGGCCCGGCGGGCACGCCCGGCGTGCCGAGCTGGCCGGCCAGCCACGGCAGGGCGGCTACGAAGGCGCGGGCAGCGAACGGCCAGTCGTGCTTGCCGGGCTGAGCCACCACTGCACACGCGATCCCCTTGGTCGCACCCGTGCCACATAGCGACGTAGCGGCCGACGTCTGATCGCTGGTGTGCCGTGCGGGGTCACGGCCGCCCATGCCGTTGCCACCGCTGTCGGCCGCATTGACCGTCGTGGGCGCATTCGTGACCGACGCCGTTCCGCTGATGGCGAACCATCCCGAGACGCCGCTGTACCGATCGTGTTGGTGCATCACGGAGGTGGGGTCGAAGGTCGCGTACGCCGCGGCATTGCCGCCGAACAACCTTTGGATCGTCTGCTGTTTGTTGCCCGAGTTCGGCGCGATGTCTCCCGCGATGTCCTCGAACGTGCTGAATTCGTCGGGGTGCATGACGGCCAGGTCGACCGCGCAGGTGCCCCCCATCGACCAGCCGACGATGCCCCACTTCGCCGGGTTCGCGCTGACGCCGTAGGTGGCCTCCATGAAGCGAGGGACATCCTCGGTGAGGTGATCCGCGGCGTTTCCGCGAGTGCCGTTGACGCACTCGGTGTCGTTGTTGAACGCGCCCCCCGGGTCGACGAATACGAGCACGGGCGCGTTGCCGCCGTGGCTGGACGCGAAGTCGTCTGCGGTCTTGATAGCGTTGCCCGCCCGCATCCAGTCGGCAGGCGTGTTGAACTCGCCGCCGATCATCATCACCGTCGGCAGTGGCGGAGGCGGATTCGTCGCGTACCAGGCAGGCGGGAGGTACACCAGTTCGCCGCGGTGCTTGAAGCCGGAAGGGGTGGAGCCGATCTCCACGGGCACCACGGTGCCCTTGGCCGGAATCGTGCGGGCCTTCTGCATGGCGACGACCGTGGCCTGATCGGTCTGATCGGGCAGGGGGCCCGCGGTGAGTTGATTCCACGCTGTCTGCACGGTTGGGAAGTACCCGACCCACAGGTTCACGGCGAGCGCCGTACACACCAGTGCCAGTGGTACCGCGATCACGGATGCGCCGCGGCGCCACCAGCGGGCCCCGCGCCAGCCCGCCACCAGAACGACGAGGGCGCCGCCCAAAACCGTGATCCAGATCCACAGCAGATTCGGAGCCGGATCGCTCGCCAACCCCTCCGAGGACACGTACCAGTACGCCGCGACCGACAGCGCCACGCCAAGGCCCACCGCGATCGGCAGCCACACCATTCGCCAGCGCCGGGTGCGCCAGCCGATGGCCGCCAACAGCAGCACCACCGTGAGGGCTTGCACCGTCAACGGCAGCCAGCCGTGCATCAATGAGAGATGTTGTTGCGGATCGGTCTCGGCCGGATCCGCCAGCAGAGTTCCGGCGATCCTCATCGTCGAAGTCGTCACGGCCTCATGGTGGATGCGGATCCTGTGGATGGGCTGTGAGTCAGCGGGCGCTGGGGATACTCCACTTGCGGTCAGTGTCGGCGACGGTCGAAATTGCGCACCATCAACGCCCAGTAGACGAGAGTCAGCGCCATCTGAACGGCAGTTGCGGCGGCTGCGGTCCGCACTCGGTGGCGTCGTGCGGCGATGATCGCAATGCCGGCGGCCAGCGAGGTTATGACGTCGAGGACCACTGAAGGGTCGCGCACGTCGCGCGGGCGATCGACGATCCATTGCTCCTCGCCGAGCATCGCGCGAGTCGCCCACGCTCGCTCATCGGCGGGCTTGCCCACCGGGTCCATGCGCTCCAGGGGTTCGAGTGCCGCGCGAACATCGCGCGGCGAAGCCGCGTTAGCGTGGCTTCGCCAGCGGGAACGGCAGCGTCTCGCGGATGCTGCGCCCGGTGATCAACATGACGACCCGGTCCACGCCAACGCCGAGTCCACCGGTGGGTGGCATCGCGTATTCCATTGCCTGGAGGAAGTCCTCGTCGAGTTCCATCGCCTCAGGATCACCGCCGGACGCGAGCCGGGACTGTTCCTCCAACCGACGGCGTTGTTCCACCGGGTCGGTCAACTCGCTGTACGCGGTGCCCAGTTCGACACCCCACGCGACGAGGTCCCAACGTTCGGCGACCCCGGGTTGACTTCGGTGTGGTCGGGTCAGCGGCGAAACCGACGTGGGGAAGTCCTTGTAGAACGTGGGCCGTTCGGTCTGTCCTTCGACCAGGTGCTCGTACAACTCCAGTACGACCGCGCCCGCATCCCAGTGCAGGAGGTACGGGACCCCGGCACCGTCGCAGAGTCCGCGTAGTCGGTCCAGTGTGGTGTCGGCGTCGACCTCTTCGCCGAGCGCCTCGGACACCGCGCCGTGCACGGTTTTGACCGGCCATTCGCCGGAGATGTCGACCGCCTGCAACGTGCCCTCGACCTCACCGGGCCGCATGACGACCTGGCTGCCGTTTGCGGCTTGTGCCGCATTTTGGATGAGCTCGCGGCACCCGTCTATCCACACGTTGTAGTCGGCGTGCGCCTGGTAGGCCTCCAGCAAGGTGAACTCGGGGTTGTGACTGAAGTCGACTCCTTCGTTGCGGAACGCGCGGCCAAGCTCGAAGACCCGTTCTACGCCGCCGACGCACAGCCGCTTGAGGTACAGCTCGGGTGCGATCCGCAGGTACAGATCGAGGTCGTAGGCGTTGATGTGCGTCATGAACGGTCTTGCATTGGCGCCGCCGTGGATCTGCTGAAGAATCGGCGTTTCGACCTCGAGGAAGTCCTTGCCTACCAACGTTTCCCGGATCGAGTGAAGGATTCTGCTGCGGGCGGTGATCAGGTCGCGGGCCTCGGTATTGATGGCCAGGTCGACGTAGCGGGTGCGCAGCCGAGCTTCGGGATCCGTCAGACCCTTCCACTTGTCGGGTAGTGGCCGCAGGCACTTGCCGATCATCCGCCAGTGGTCCACCAGCAGTGATCGGGTGCCCGACTTGCTCGCCCCCATCGTGCCGGTGACCTCGATCAGGTCACCGAGGTCGGTGGCGTTGGTGAAGTCCGCCGTTTGGCCCTCGGTCAGGCGGGAGTTGTCGAAGAGCAACTGAATCTCGCCGGACCAGTCCCGCAGTTGCGCGAACAGCACCGAGCCGTAGTCACGCATCCGCAACACCCGCCCCGCGACGCTGACGGTGACGTCGTCGGTCTCGACGGCCTGCGCGACGGTATGGCTGGGGGCCTGACCTACGGGATACGCGTCGACTCCGTTGGCCTGCAAGGCCTTCAGCTTGGCCATCCGGACCCGGACCTGTTCGGGTAGTCGCGACGGACCTGCCGCGTCGGCGGCCTCGACACCCAGGCCGGTCAGGTCGGGGGCGCTGCCGTCGTGCTGCAGGAGGCCGGAGTCGACCAACGTCTGCGGAGCAGAGGTGTGATGACCCGTGTGCTGTTTGGCACGCTTGCTGAACGGCAGGACCAGGAAGCCCTCCGCGATCACCGAGGCGATGCCGACCCGCGGGATGAGGCGGGCTTCCTCGTAGCAGGCGTAGCGGGGTACCCACTCGGGTTGGTACTTCATGTTCGACCGGTACAGCGTTTCCAGCTGCCACCAGCGCGAGAAGAAGACGAGCAGGCCACGCCACAACCTCGCGATCGGGCCCGCACCCAGCTGTGCGCCTTCCTCGAAGGCCGACCGGAACATCGCGAAGTTCAGCGAGATGCGGGTGATGCCAATGCCTTCGGATTGAAGGCACAGCTCACTCACCATCAACTCGATGGTTCCGTTGGGGGACTGAGGCGACCGGCGCATCAGGTCAAGCGAAACGCCGTTCGTGCCCCACGGCACCAACGACAACATCGCGACGACTTCTCCATCCATTCCGGGACCCCCAGCACCGGACTCACCCTGTACTGCCTCCACCAGGAGGCAGTCGCTGTCGGCCGGATCCCCAAGTCTTCCAAGCGCCATCGAGAACCCGCGCTCGGTCTCGGTATCACGCCACGCGTCAGCGCGTCTGGTCACCTGGCTCAACTCGGCTGGGAGCAGATCGCGGTGACGGCGGATGCGAACCGTTAGACCAGCCCGGCGGGCCCGCGTGACCGCTTGGCGGACGGGCTTCATGTCGGGTCCGGACAGCTTGTACCTGTCCGGGTGAAGGATGGCCTCGTCGCCGAGTTCCAGCGCGTTGAGTCCAGCCTCGCGGAAGGCTTGTGCCGCTGTCGAACTCGCGCCCATCACCCCGGGCGCCCACCCATAGGTCTCGCAGAGCTCGAGCCAGGCGGCGATCGCAGCCGGCCAGGCCCGCGGGTCGCCGATCGGGTCGCCGCTGGCCAGACAGACCCCGACTTCGACGCGGTAGGTGATGGCGGCGCGGCCGTTCGGTGCGAACACCACCGCCTTGTCGCGGCGCGTGGCGAAGTAACCCAGCGAGTCGTTCTTTCCAAACAATTCGAGGAGGCCACGGATCGCTGACTCGTCCTCTCCGGTGAGGGCATTGTCAGCGTGTTGGGATTGGAAGAGCACGATGGCCGCCACCATCAGAGCCAGCGCTCCGAACAGGCCGAACAACGCGTTGAGGAACCCGTGCGGGTGCCCGACGAAGTTGTCGGAGCTGAAGGCGGCGAACCCACTCACCCGGTTGATGGCGTAGCCGAGTCGGTACGGCCGCTGGAGGCTGCCCGGCATCAACTCGAGCAGGCCCCACGCGAGCAGGATGCCGATGGCCATGCCGGCGACCAGTGTCGCAGCCGACTTGAACAGCGCCCCACGACGCACCTTGGCCCAGAACTGCTTGCGCGCCAGCAAAAGTGAGGCGATCGCGGCGACGTGGAAGCCCAGGCCGATCCATTCCCCGGTTTCCTGGAGCCAGGTATTGCCGCCGACGACGAGATCGCCGACGTTCCACACGATCGCGGCCACCATGTACAGCAGCAGGATCCACCAGGCGATCCGCTTGCGGGCCGCGAGCGCTGCAGCGAGCAGGGCCAACACGAAAGCCCACGCGAAGCTGGTGTCGGGGAAGTTGAAGACGTAGTCGTTGACGAACTCCCGAGGCACCTTGATGATCGCGCGAACGAAAGGGGACACGCTGGCGATCAAGGACAGCGTCGCGATCACACCGATGATCCAGCCGGCCGTTACCGGGACCCACCAGAACGCCGAGCGGTGTTTGTGATGCCTGTCAACCGCGGTCAGGGTCATAGGGCGCGAGGATATTCGCTCTTTCCGTGAAATGGGTGAGACTGCCGGGCGGGTCTTGCTACCAGACCGGCCCGGTGTATTTCTCGCCAGGACCGTGGCCCGGTTCGTCGGGTTCGGCGCTGGCCTCGCGGAAGGCCAATTGCAGACTCTTCAGCCCGTCGCGGACCGGTCCCGCGTGCGGGCCCAGATATTCTGCGGACGCCGTCACGAGGCCCGCAAGCGCCGTGATGAGCCTGCGCGCTTCGTCGAGGTCGAGGTGGGGGCTATCGTCTGGGTCGGGCGCGGAAAGACCCAGTTTCTCCGCGGCTGCGCTCATCAGCATGACGGCCGAGCGCGTGATGACCTCGACCGCGGGAATCTCGGCCAGGTCGCGGATGCTAAGGGGATCGGTCATGCCTGCTAGACTGGCACGCGCGACCGTCCCGGCAAACGCCAGGACAGCAAGTGGAGTCCCACTCCCACCGTTGGCCACGTGATTCATCTCGAAGGCTAAACGGTCCGGTCACAGGTACCTAGCGGTACCTGTTCTGCATCCGTTCATTCGGGCGCAGGCGGCGAATAGCCGTGATCGGTCGGCAACGGGCCCTGCATCATGCAGGGCCGCTCTGTTCTGACGAGCAGGGTGCTGATGGCGTGGGCCCCGCCAACTACGTAGGAGGCCCCATCAGCACTGAGACCCGCATCAACGAGCGCATCCGCGTACCCGAAGTCCGCCTCATCGGACCCAACGGTGAACAGGTCGGCATCGTGCGCATCGAAGATGCACTCCGCGTCGCCGCGGATGCCGATCTCGACCTCGTCGAAGTTGCTCCCAGCGCTAAGCCGCCGGTCTGCAAGATCATGGACTACGGCAAGTTCAAGTACGAGACGGCACTCAAGGAGCGCGAGTCTCGCAAGAACCAGCAGCAGACCGTCGTCAAGGAACAGAAGCTGCGCCCCAAGATCGACGACCACGACTACCAGACCAAGAAGGGTCACGTCGTCCGCTTCCTCGAAGCAGGGTCGAAGGTCAAGGTGACGATCATGTTCCGCGGACGCGAGCAGTCGCGGCCCGAACTTGGTTATCGCCTTCTGCAGCGGCTGGGCGCTGACGTTGCCGACTACGGCTACGTCGAGACGTCCGCCAAGCAGGACGGCCGCAACATGACGATGGTGCTGGCCCCGCACCGCGGCGCGAAGACTCGCGCCAAGGCGGCGCATGACGCCGACGCGCCTGCTGCACAGCGCGCAACCGTCGAGCCCGCAGCAGAGCCCGCGGCGGCTCAAGATCCGCCCACGACCTGACCAACATTAGAACTGAGGACAACATGCCCAAGGCCAAGACTCACAGCGGAGCGTCGAAGCGCTTCCGGAAGACCGGCACCGGAAAGATCATGCGGGAGAAGGCTGGCCGACGACACCTGCTCGAGCACAAGGCGAGCAAGCGCACCCGCCGGCTCGACGGTCGCACCGTCGTCGCCCCGAATGACGCCACCCGCGTGAACAAGATGCTGAACGGCTGACCGCAGCCCTCCCTGTCCGTACGAGAAATAGGAACTTTCATGGCACGCGTGAAGCGCGCACTAAACGCCCAAAAGAAGCGGCGCACCATCCTCAAGGCCTCGAAGGGCTACCGGGGCCAGCGCTCCCGGTTGTACCGGAAAGCCAAAGAGCAACAGCTGCATTCGCTGAGCTACGCCTACCGCGACCGGAAGGCCCGCAAGGGTGACTTCCGCAAGCTGTGGATCTCCCGGATCAACGCGGCGGGCCGCGCGAACGGCATCACCTACAACCGGCTGATCCAGGGGCTCAAGGCCGCCGGTGTCGAGGTGGACCGCAAGAACCTGGCCGAGATCGCCGTCAGCGATCCCGCCGCGTTCAGCGCGCTGGTGGAGGTGGCCAAGGCCGCGCTGCCCGCGGACGTGAATGCCCCATCCGGAGAGGCAGCCTGAGCCCGGTCGGGGCTGGGGGTCCCCCCGCTTGCGGGGGAGAGCGAAGCGACCGGGGACTTGGCACCGAGGCGCTCACTGAGCGATCGGACCGCGTAGCGGCCGCGCTCAAGTTGCATCGCACCGCAGGACGACGCCGCGCCGCACGCTTTCTCGCCGAGGGTCCCAACCTCGTCGAGGCCGCGTTGCGGCGCGGTTTGGTCTCAGACGTGCTGGTCACCGAATCCGCTCGCGCCCGGTTCGCCGAGTTGTTGGCGGATGCCCCGCTGCACGTCATCACGGACAAGGCGGCAAAGGCCTTGTCCGACACGGTCACCCCAGTCGGCCTGGTCGCGGTCTGCAGGGTGCCCGAGGTCGAACTGGCCGACGTGCTCCAAGCGGGTCCTCGGCTCGTGCTCGTCGCCGTCGAGACGTCTGAACCGGGCAATGCCGGGACGCTCATCCGGATCGCCGACGCCATGGGCGCCGATGCGGTCGTGTTGGCGGGGGACAGCGTCGATCCCTACAACGGGAAGTGCCTACGTGCTTCGGCGGGCAGCATCTTCGCGCTGCCGGTGCTCGAAGCGCCCGAGCTGCCTGCGTTGATGGCAGCGCTTCGTCAGTCCGGTCTGACGATTCTGGCTACCGCGCTCGACGGCGAATTGCCCTTGCCCGAGGCGGATCTGACTGCGCCGACCGCGTGGATGTTCGGCTCGGAAGCACACGGTCTGTCCCACGGCGTCGCCAGTCACGCTGACGCCCGCGTGTGCATCCCGATGGGGGGCGGCGCCGAGAGCCTCAACGTCGCTGCCGCCGCGGCGATCTGCCTCTACCAGAGCGCGCTTGCCCAAGGCCGCACCTAGCGGAGTATCGTTCGGCGATACAGTAGGGACGGGATTTGTAACGTCCCTTGGATCGAGCCCGGAATCGGGGAGCCGATGAATCGCTACGACTACATCATCGCCGGAGCCGGTTCGGCCGGATGCGTGCTCGCGAACAGACTGTCGGCCGGTCCGCGCAACAAGGTGCTCCTCGTAGAGGCGGGTGGCCCGGACCGCCACCCGATGTTCCACGTGCCCAAGGGCGGTGGGCTGTTGATGGACAACGACAAGTACGCGTGGCGGTACACGACCACCCCATTCGGGCCCAACCAACGGTCCGAGTACTGGACTAGGGGCAAGGTCATCGGTGGGTCCAGTTCCATCAACGGCATGGTCTACAACCGTGCAACCGGGCCGATTACGACGAGTTGGAGCGCCTCGGGAACAAGGGCTGGGGCTGGAATGACATCCTGCCCATCTTCAAATCGTTCGAGGACAACGAATTCGGCCCCTCGCCGACCCGGGGCGCCGGTGGACCACTACACGTCTCCGTGGGGCGCGGCCCCGACCCGTTGTGCCAGGAGATCATCGGCGCAGGTGCAAATGCGGGGCTACGCGAACTTCAGGACATCAACGAGTCCGATGACCCCCGCATCGGATTTGCCGTCGCGACCATCCGGAATGGTCGCCGAGTCAGCGCTGCCGACGCCTTTCTGAAGCCCGCGAAGCGCCGCGACAATTTGGACGTCATCATGCATACCACCGTTCAGCGCCTCATCGTCGAGAACGAACGTGCCGTCGGCATCCAGGTCAAGACGGCCGACGGAGCCAACGCCGAGTTCCGCGCGGATAACGAGATCGTTTGCGCGCTCGGCAGTGTCGGTAGCCCGCAATTGCTGCAGCTGTCCGGCATCGGACCCCGCGACGTACTCGAGAATGCAGGCGTGCCCGTCATCGTCAACCGGGAGCACGTCGGGCGGCGGGTACACGAACACCGCTGCTTTGCCCTCAGATTCAGGTTGAAGGAAAACCTGGGCTACAACCGTCAGCTGTCGACCAGTCGCGGCCAGGCCGCCGCTGCGGCCCGTTACCTGGCGACCCGAAAGGGCACGTTGGCGACTCCGACCTTCGAGGTAGTGGCCTTCATGAAGACGGACCCGAATGTCGAGCGCGT
>JAOPVI010000127.1 GCA_025966225.1 Mycobacterium sp.
TTTAGTGGCCCGCCACTATGCCCGATTTAGTGGCCCGCCACTGAAGCCCGATTTAGTGGCCCGCCACTATGTCCGCCTCGTCGACCTCGACCGGGTCCTTGGCGCCAGGCAGGAATGAGTACGCCACGCAGACGATTCCGAAGAACAGGTAGCCAAGCGCGACTTGCGGATTGGCCGCCCACGCCACTTCGGGTGCGTGGATCAACCCGATGAACGACAGCACGGCACCGACCGTCGACGCGATCGCCGCGTAGAGGAACTTCTTCTCGAGGGATTGAGCGTCAACGCCGTCGTCGCCGCGGCCGGCGTTTCGAAGGGCACCTTCTTCCATCATTTCTCGGACCGCACCAGCTATCTGGTGGCGCTGCACCGGCGATTCCACGACGCCCTCGCCGACGAGATTGCAGTGGTAATCGGACCGATGACGCCGGGCCGCGAGCGACTGTCCGCGACGGCCACCACCTATCTGGAGGGTTGCCTGCGCGACCGCGGCGTCAAGGCGCTTCTGCTCGAAGCCCGCGGGCACCGGCCCATCGCCGAGGAGGTCATGCGCCGCAATGCGGCAAGCGTCGCCGTCGTGGCAATCGACTTCGATGCCATCGGTCGGCAGTACCCGCGTCAGTCGGCCAGGCTGTGGGTAGCTGCGACGGCCGAATGTGCCCTGATCGAACTGGAATTCGGCCGGGCCGACCCCAAGGCGAGGGCGGCGCTCGAGACCTTCGGGCGCTGAGCTGCGACGAGCCACCGGTCCAACCAGCGGCTCAGCCGGGCCCCCTCTTCGAGGCCACCCGCCGCGGCGAGATAGCCGTCCGGCCGGACCAACAGCCAGCCGGATACCTTGGCCAACTCGGGCACTCTCGCGATGTGCCGAACGGCGATGACGTCGTCCCACTCGCGGTGCGCAGGTGCGACCGGGTCCGAGTCGCCCATGACGAACAGCGTCAGCGTGGACATGTCGAGCAGGTCGTACAGCCTGCCCTCGGGTAGCCGAACGTCGGGCACCCGGTCGCCTGCGTGAAGCCTGCCGACTCGCCCACCCCCCGCACTGAGCGGTCGACCGCGGTACGACGCGGACAGCTGGCCAAGGCGCGCCGCCGCCTTGTCCTGAATCTGCGATCGCGACAACAGCTTTGGCGCCAGCCTTGTGAGTAGCGCGTGTGCGACCGGGCTCGTCGAGTTGAACGCCTTGGTGGCCCGCTCGGTCATCGTCACGAGCTGCGCGATCACGGGCAACCGATCGCTCGCGTAGGTGTCCAGGAGGGCGGGGCGGGCCGACCCGTGCAGCACCATGGCGAGCTTCCAGCTGAGGTTGATCATGTCCTGGATGCCCGCGTTCATGCCCTGGCCTCCTGCCGGGCTGTGCACGTGCGCCGCATCACCGCCGAAGAACACGCGACCATCGCGCAGAGTGGTCATGTGCCTGCTGTTGATCCGGAATCGTGAACTCCAGTTGAGCTCGTGCAGTTGCGCACCGATGTGCGCGGTGCGGTCGTAGAGCCGCTGAATGTCGTCAAGGGACGGTTCGGGAGTGTCGCCGGTGACGCCGTCGGGGTCGGTCGCCATGAACCGGAAGCGGCCGTCGCCCATCGGGAAGATTGCGAGGAATCCGTTGGACGCCAGGAAGATCGACAACTGATTCTCTGGCACCGCGCCAGCCAGATGGACGTCGCCCAGTACGTAGCTGTGCGTGAGCGAACGCCCGACGAACGGCAGTCCGAGCGCCTTGCGAATGGGGCTGTGGGAGCCGTCGGCCGCGATCACGTACGACGCGCTCAGCACCTCCCGTCGACCGTCGACGTGCCGCAGCGCGACGTGGACCCCGTCGTCGTCCTGGGCGAGCGACTCGAATTCGACGCCGCGTTCCACCTCCACCCCCTGGCGACTGAGCCCTTCCGTGAGCAGCCGCTCGGTCTCGGATTGGGCCAGCATCAAGATGAAGTTGTATTCGCTTGCCATGCGATGCAATTCGATGCCTGCCAGTCGCTGGCCGTCGGCGTACAACGTGGTCGCGCTGGCGCGGTTGCCGAGGCGCAGCATTTCGTCGGCGACGCCGCGGGGACGAAGTAACTCGACCGTGCGGGCCTGCACGCCGAGCGCGCGCGACGTGGTCGACGCTTCGATGACCTTGTCGACGATCCGAACGTCGACCCCTAGCCGGGACAGTTCGATGGCCGCGGTGAGACCGGTCGGACCGGCTCCGACGATCAGGACGGGGAGTGCGTCGACGTTCGTCATGATTCGCTCCTCAGGATTAAGTCAACACTTGATGACTTGACCCTAGGCCCGACTCGCAACGTTGTCAACGATTGGTGACTTGAGGCGCGATTCGACACTGCGACTGGAACGTGTTCTAGTTCAAAAATGGTCGAGTTCACCATCGAGAACCTCAGCTCAGAGGAGGTCGACCGGCTGCGCGGCATCTTCGGGCCACTCACCGAGTCGGTCAGGGAGCTCATCGACGCGACGATCCGGACCGAGGTCGACGCCGACACCGTCGCAGCCGCGACGGCCGAGATCGACGCGGTCACGGCCCGTTTGCGCAGCCGCCAACTCGACGGCCCGTACGGCGTGCGCATCTCCGAAGGCCATCAGATGCCGTGGGGCAACCCGGTCATCGGCATGCGGAACCCGATCGCGCCCCCGCTGGTACTCGAGCGCACCCCAGACGGCGTCGTGTACGCCGACTTCCACCTCGGCGCGGCGTTCGAGGGACCGCCGGGGCACGTCCACGGCGGGGTCTCCGCACTGGTCCTCGACCACGTGCTCGGCGAATCGGCCAGCTCGGCTGAGCATCCGCGACTCACGGGGACGATTTCCCTGCGCTATCTGCGTACCACTCCGTTGGGCGACCTGCACGCCGAGGCCAGGATCGTGCGCACCGATGGCATCAAGACATTCGCGGTCGGCCACCTCGCCGACGCGGACGGTGTCACCGTCGAGGCCGAGGGCGTGTTCATCACGCCCAAGTGGGCACGGTGAGTCCTTCGCGCCGCTACTGCCGGGCCATCGCCAGATTGAACCGCTCTTCGGGAGTGATCAGGTGGTCGTGGCCGTCCTCGCCGATGTCGAGCTGCACCCACTCGATCTGCCCGGTGAATCGGTTGCCGGTCGGACCATAGTCCGGTGACGCCGGTGAGCCGGTGTCGGAGCCGACGTCGCACGCCTCGTCGGCGGAGTACCCCATCGGCTGGGTCTGCTCGACGCGACCCGTGCCCACCGACTTCCCGTCGTAGTAGAGCGTGACGTTGCCGCCCTTGGCCAGGCCGCCGCCGTCGTATTTGAACTCCATCCGCAGCTGATGCCTGCCCGCCGGAATGGGCTTGGCCGCGCTGGTGATGTAGTGCTCGATGCCGAAGAAGTTGAAGCAGTACTTGAGCTTCCCCTCGTGCACGTACAGCGACCACCCGCCGACGCTGCCGCCCTGGGTGACGATGACGCCGTTCGCGCCACCGTCGGGGACGACGACGTTTGCGGTGACCGTGTAGGACTTGTTCTTCAGTGTGAGGACGCAGTTCTCGCTGACCCGCATCTTGTCGAACAGCAGCTGGGTGTTGCCGCGGATCAGCTGCGGCCGGCCGGCGATATCGGGGTTGATCCGCTCGAAGCCACGGTCATCGAGCGGCATTACGTTGTACTTGACCGCCTCGATGAGCCAAAGACGTTGCAGCTCGGCGAGTTTCTCCGGGTTCTCGGCGGACAGGTCGTGGGCCTGCGTCCAGTCGTCGAGGCCGTAGAGCTCCCAGACGTCGTCGTCGAACAGCGGCGGGGTGTCCGCCTTCCACGGGGTGCGGTGTTTGGTGACCGCGGTCCAGCCTTGGTGGTAGATGCCGCGGTTGCCGAACATCTCGAAGTATTGGACCTCGTGGGTCTCCGGCGCTGACGCGGCACGCAGGGTGCCCAGCATGCTGACACCCTCCAACGGCGCTTGGGAGATGCCGTTGACCAGGGTCGGCGCCGGCAATCCGGCCGCTTCCAGAATGGTCGGCGCCACATCGATGACATGGTGGAACTGATCGCGGACTTCGCCCTTCACCGCCAGCCCCTTCGGCCAGTGCACGATGGTTCCGTTGCGGGTGCCACCCCAGTGCGAGGCGACCTGCTTGGTCCACTGGTACGGCGCGCACAGGCCGTGCGCCCAGCCGACCGCGTAGTGGTTGTAGGCGTCCGGCGTGCCGAAGTCATCGATCTTGGACAACAGGAACTCGGTGGTTTCGATGCCCGGCATGCCGTTGAGTGTGGTCATCTCGTTGAAGCAGCCGTTCAGAGTGCCTTCGGCCGAGGCGCCGTTGTCACCGATGATGTAGTAGATGAGCGTGTTGTCGAGGAACCCGAGGTCGTCGATGGCATCGACGACCCGGCCAATCTCGTGGTCGGTCTGCTCCAGGAATCCCGCGTAGATCTCCATCTGGCGGGCCAGCACCGGCTTGAGTTCGTCGGACGTCTCGTCCCAGGCCGGGATTTCGTCGTGACGCTTGGTCAATTCGGCGTTCTTGGGTACCACACCGAGCTTCTTCTGCTTGGCAAGTGTTTTCTCCCGCAACACATCCCAGCCTTCGTCGAACTTGCCTTGGTACTTGTCCGACCATTCCTTCGACACCTGGTGCGGGGCGTGGGTGGCGCCGGGAGCGAAGTACATGAAGAACGGCTTGTCCGGCGCGAGGGCCTTCTGCTGGCGCACCCATGTGATCGCATGGTCGGCCAGGTCCTCGGTCAGTGTGTAGCCCTCCTCGGGCGACTTCGGCGCCTCGACCGCGGTGGTGCCCTCGAACAGGCCCGGGTAGTACTGGTTGGCCTCGCCGCCGACGAAGCCGTAGAAGTATTCGAATCCCGACCCGGTGGGCCACTGGTGAAACGGACCCACTGGGGAGACTTCCCACACCGGCACCTCATGACACTTGCCGAACTGGGCCGTCGAATACCCGTTGAGCTTGAGGGTTTCGGCGATCGGCGCCTTCTCCTTGGGCCGGATGCTGCAGTTGCCCGGCGCCGAGGTGGCCATCTCCGTGATCGCGCCCATCCCCACGGAGTGGTGGTTGCGTCCGGTCAGCATGGCCTGGCGGGTGGGCGAGCACAACGCGGTGGTGTGGAACCTGTTGAGCTTTAGGCCTCCTGCGGCCAACCGCTCGGCGACGGGGGTATTGCACGGCCCTCCGAAGGCCGACGAGGCTCCAAAGCCGACGTCATCGATCAGCACGATCAGTACATTGGGCGCACCCTCCGGCGGCCGTAACTCCTTGATCGGGGGGTATTTGGTGTTCGGGTCCTTCGCGTCGTAGGTCGTGAGCCCGACGTGCTTGGCATCCGGGATCGGCAACTGTTCGCGGGCCAGATGCGGCTCGGGGGCCGCGGCGGGGACCGACTTGGTTGGCGATTTCGGCGCAGCAGGTGCCTTCTTGGGTTTGGTCGCCTTGGCGGACTTCGCTGCCGGCTTCTTCTTCGCGGGTGTCTTCGATGTCTTGGCCACGGCGTGCTCCTAAACCCCAAAACCGAGTTGGTGCGCGCTCCGCCGCGTGCGAGCGGCGAAGCGGCCCAAAGCCTACGTCAGGCCAACGGGTCCGAAGGGGTGTTCCGCGCGACTGAGCAAGCAGGGCACGACGCGGTCATGGTGAGTGTGGCAGCCGCTCAGTTCCAGCGGTGATCGTCGCCAGTTGGTTTGTGATGGTGCCGATTTCAGCGACGAGCAAACGGGCCGTGGCCGCATCCGAAGACGGCAACGCCACTCGCACCCGGTCGGCCGCCACCGTTAGCTGGTCCACGTCGGCGCTCCAGGCCGCGCCAGGCGTCACCGGGTCACCGCACATGGCCTGAACGTAATCGTCGACCGCACCGACGAAGTCGCGGTCCCAGGTGGCCGGTGGGCGCGCGGGCAGACTGGTCTCCAGCGCCGTGCATGACGCGGTCACCACGTTGAGTGCGGTTCGGTAGGACCGTAGCCACCTCCGGATGTCGCCGTCATCGGTGGGACCGGAGCCGGCAGCCGCCTCGAAAGCCGCTCTGGCCCGATACGCACGCTCCCACGCCGCCGAGAGCGCTTCGGTCGGCCGGTCGAGCTCGTGCACGAACGCCTTGATCACCGTTGCTGCATAGTCGATCTCGGTCTTGAGCAACTCGCCCGCGCGTTGGCGCAGCCTGACCACGGCGTGATCTGGGAGCGCAACGTGGGCAAGCACCGCAAGTGCGCCGCCGATCAGCGTCGCCAGCAACCGATCGCTGACGGTCGCGACGCCTGCGGTGCCGCCGATGTCCACCAAGAAGACGATCGCCGCGGCCAATGCGGCACTGAGGGCGAGGTAGCCGAATCCGGAGACCGCGTAGGCCACCGCGATGAACACGACGGCCATCAGCGCCGCCAGCACCCCGCTGGGGTGAAGCAGCACGATGAGTATCGAGGCGACCAGGATTCCGAGCGCATTGCCAGCCACTCGGCCGACGCAGCGGGTGTACGTGTGTGCCGTCTCCGGACGCAGGACCATGACGACGGTCAGGGGTATCCAGTAGCCGTGCTCGAGATCGGCGAACCGAGCGATCGTCGCCCCGGCCGCGGCGGCGACCGACAGCCTCATTGCGTGTCGCAACACCGGGGACTCCCAGGTGAGCTCACTGCGCACGGCGGCGGCCATCCCGCGTAGCTCGCCAGGCAGCCCGGCCCGGCGAAGTTCGGTGAGCTCCGAGGACGGCGCCAGCTCGCCGTAGCGCAACCCGATTGCTTCCCGCAGTTGTCCGGAAAGTCGTTGCACCAATGCCGATTCCGGCACCGTCATCACCACCACCGTGGCGTCGAACCGACCAAGCGCGTAGGCCGCCGCCCTGCGTCGGGCCGGGCTCGGTTCGGCGATGGCCGCCAACACGTCCGCGGCCGCCACCAGCACCTGCGACAAATTCTTTGCACCAATGGATTTGCCCGCGATCGCGGTGACGGTCACCGAGATGCGTTCGGGTAGGCCGTACCACGTGCGGTAGGCGACTGGACGGCGGGCGGCCTGCCCGTCCGTCAGCGTGAAGGCATCGCGTAGCGCGATCAAGGGCTCGGGATCGACGTGCCGCGTCGGATCGTCGGCCATCGCGCGCGCATCGGCGGCCAGCGACAGGTAGGCCCGCGACAACGCGGACCGCTGCACCCGCCAGCGCCTACGCGGCCAGCTCGCAATGAGAAGGGCTTGGACAAATCCACCGAGCACGGCCAGCGCGGCCGCGGTCGCGGCGTTCGGCCATGCGGGCACCGCAGGCGGCGTGACGACCAGCAATCCGGCGGCCGCCGCAGCTACGAGCCCGGCGTTGGCACTGACCGCCCAGGCCATCCCGGCTCCGAAACACCACACTGCCACCAAGTCCGCAAACACCAGTCCATATGGCGCGAACGACGCTGCGAGCAGGACCGCGACACCCATCGCGAGGGATACGCAGACGACGAGCCGAAACTGGCCGCGCGGGCTGTCCTGCAGCGCAACCGCCCCCGTGATGGCGGCCGCACCGGCCGCGGCGGTGGCGGCTCCGGGTCCACCCCAATGCAGCGCCGAACCTGCCACGATCAGGACGCCAAGCAGACTACGGACGACCGCGCCGATGTCGGGCAAAGTCGGCCGAACACCCAGGCCCTTCATCACCAGTCCATTCTTACCCGCGTACTCGTTGATTCGGCGTTTCCGCGAGCTCGGCTTCGTCGAGTCGCCAACTGCGGGGAGTAGGTTCGTGGCCGTGGAGAAGGTGATCATCACGTTGCGGGGTGCAGCGGCCGACGACTCGTGGTGCAAGGCATTGCGTGGCGACGTCGCCGACGACCTGCTTGCGCTGCATCTGCCTGGACTGGCTATCAACGTGCGCGACGAACCAGTGCGGGACTCGATGATGACGTTGACGACCCTCGATCCGCCGGTGGTCGGGTTGGTCACCGTGTGGATCCAGCAGAGCTACGGTGCGCAGCTGAACTCAGTGCTCGCCCGCCTGCGGGAGGCCTGCAGCGACGTGGCCGCCTACCTGGTCACCGAGTCCGTGCCGCTGCCCGCGCCTTCGCCTGGCCCTGGCGAACGCACCGACGGGCTGGCCAACGTCGCGCTGCTGCGCAGGCCTGCCGACCTCGACCCGGAGACGTGGTTCAGGCGGTGGCACATCGACCACACGCCGGTCGCCATCGCGACGCAGTCGACGTTCGGTTACACCCAGAACGCGGTGGTACGGCCGCTGACGCCCGGCGCCTCACATCTCGACGCGATCGTCGAGGAACTCTTCCCACTCGAGGCCACCAAGGACCTGCACGCATTCTTCGGCGCAGCCGATGACGCCGACCTGGCCGACCGCATGAACCGGATGGTGGCGAGCACGTCGGCATTCGGCGCCAACACCAACGTGGACACGGTGCCGACCAGTCGTTACCTCTTCCGGTCCCCGTTCGCAACCGCACCTACTTCGGAAGCCGTTCGATGACAAGCCTTTCCGATGCCGTCGCACTTGCCGCCGACGACAGCGGATTGGCCGTGGTGTCGACGCTGCGCGCCGACGGGAGCATTCAGGCCTCGCTGGTCAATGCCGGCGTCGTCCCGCACCCCGCAACGGGCGAAGCCGCGCTGGCGTTCGTCACGTACGGCAGGGTGAAACTCGCGAACCTGCGCGCCCGTCCTCAGTTGGCGGTGACCTTTCGCAACGGCTGGCAGTGGGCGACGGTCGAGGGCACCACCGAACTCGTAGGGCCCGATGACCCCCAGCCGTGGCTGACCGAGACCGACGCACTGCGACTGCTGCTGCGCGAGGTGTTCACCGCAGCAGGTGGCTCCCATGACGACTGGGCTGAATACGACCGCACGATGGCCGAGCAGCGCCGCACCGTCGTGTTGATCGCGACCACCCGCGTCTACTCCAACGGCTGACAGATCGCACGCGCCAGTAGGCTGCTGCCGTGCCAATTCAGCTCGAGGACGCCAACGGTGTACGCACGATCACGCTCGACCGGCCGGAGGCCTTGAACGCCTTCAACGAAGCCCTGTACGACGCGACGACGGCGGCCCTGCTCGCCGCCGACGAGGACCCCGACGTCGCCGTCGTGCTGTTGACCGGTGCCGGTCGGGCATTCAGCGCAGGCAACGACCTCGTCGAGATGCAGGCCCGCGTCACCGATCCCGACTTCACGTCGGGGGAGTACGGCTTCGCAGGCATGATCGAGACACTCACCGCCCTGCGCAAACCGTTGATCCTTGCGGTCAACGGCCTCGGCGTGGGCATCGGCGCCACGATCATCGGCTTTGCCGATCTGGTCTTCATGTCCTCGACCGCCCGGCTGAAGTGCCCGTTCACCAGCCTCGGCGTCGCCCCTGAAGCAGCTTCGTCCTATCTGCTCCCGCAGCTCGTCGGCCGCCAGAACGCGGCGTGGATGCTGATGTCGTCGGAGTGGGTCGACGCGCAGGAAGCGCTCCGGATGGGGCTGGCGTGGAAGGTGTGCGAGCCCGAGGCGCTGCTTCCCGAAGCCCGCAGGCACGCGGAAGTGCTCGCGTCCCGGCCGATTCCGAGCCTGATGGCGGTCAAGCACACGATGGTCGAGCCCGACCGGGCCGAGATCGCCGCCGCGGCCGCACGCGAGTACGCCCAGTTCGAGGTGCTACTCGGGGGCGCGGCGAACGCCGATGCGCTCGCCGCGTTCGCGGCCCGCCGCGACTAGGGCACTGCGAGCGGCGGAAATCGCCGGGTGGGCGTCGGTACCGCGGCGGTAGGCGAGCTGCGTCCGCCTTTGGATGGATGGTGGATTCAGCGCTCGAATGCTGCCAACAGCAGTGACGCCGAGTTTTAGCGGGCGGCGTGCCTGGGGCAGTCCTCGACGGCGGAGGCCGCGAGGATCGCGCGCACGGTACGGCGGCATCGTCCGCAGTCGGCGCCAGCGCCGCAGGCGTCGGCGATCTGCTTCGACGTCGACGCCCCGGCTGCCACCAGGTCGGAGACGACTTGACTGGTCACCCCGGTGCACAGGCAGACGAACATCACCGCACCTGCGCTTCGACGGCCATCAGGTGGGCGAACTTCCCGACGAACACCTCGCCCGCGAAAACTGCCGGAATTTCCTCGACTCCCGAAACGTCGAACAATTCGAACATTGCCGGAGACCGCGGCACTTGACCACCTGAATTGGGGCCCCACATCGACGTACATTCGACGACACGGTGCGCATTCATTTCCGCAAGATTGGTTTGACGTTCTTTGAACAGGGACCACATTCTGTCGGTGCCGTCGACTCGGTAATCGGCAGCGCTGATGCGCGAACGAAGGCGATGCTCACCCATCAAATCCGCTCCAGATCCGTGTGCGCTGGACCGATCGTCCCAGCCGCCGGCCAAGCGTTAGTGCAGTCTAACCTTACTTAGGCCAGGCAGTCCATAAGCCTAGGTCTAGCTAAGGTTCGCCTCACCAAAGACGTGCGATTATTCGCCCACGGACACGCCGAAGCCGATCTGCATTCGGTCGCAGCGGGGCCTACCGTCGACTAGATTGAGAGCGTTCGACAGCCTCGAACGAGCACTGACACGACCAGCCCGCCCGGCGTCATAGGAGCGATCATGCAAGGCGATCCCGAAGTCCTGAAACTGCTCAACGAGCAGTTGACAAGCGAACTCTCCGGCATTAATCAGTACTTCCTCCATTCGAAGATGCAGGACAATTGGGGATTCACGGAATTAGCCGAGCACACCCGTGCCGAATCGTTCGATGAAATGCGGCACGCCGAGGCAATCACCGATCGAATTCTGATTTTGGATGGCCTACCGAATTATCAGCGGCTCTTCTCCCTCCGCGTCGGCCAGACCGTGCGCGAGCAGTTCGAGGCCGACCTCGCGATCGAGTACGAAGTACTGGCTCGACTGAAACCGGCGATCGTCTTCTGCCGCGAGAAGGAGGACAGCACCTCGGCCAACCTGTTCGAGATGATCGTCGCCGACGAGGAGAAGCACGTCGACTACCTCGAGACCCAACTCGAATTGATGATCAAACTGGGCGAAGAGCTCTACCTCGCGCAATGTGTGTCGCGCCCGCCCGGGTCTCAGGGGTAACCAAAACTAGAACGTGTTCCAGAATTGCGCTGCCGGGCGTACGATGCGCCCATGAGCAGAATTGGAGACTTCGCCGACGACGACGCTGCTGCCTGGGTGAAGCGGTCTCCCGACATCGGAATCGCGATGGCCGGTTTCACCAACGCGGTCTACACCAAGAATCGGCTGCCGATGCGGACACGCGAATTGGCCCGCATGGTGATCGCCTTGGACAACGAATGCGTGGTGTGCCAGAACACCCGCGACTCGGAGGGCATCGCCGCAGGCGTCGACGAGGACCTCTACGACCACGCCGCCGAGTGGCGGACGTGGCCCGGGTACAGCGCACAGGAGCGCGTCGCAGCGGAGTTCGCGGAGCGCTTCGCCAGTGACCACACCGCGCTGCGCGACGACGAGGACTTCTGGACTCGCTGCAGCCAGCAGTTCGACGACGAGCTACTGACGGACCTCGCGTTGTCCTGCGCAATGTGGGTGGGCATGGGGCGGATGCTGCGCACCCTAGACATCGGCCAGAGCTGCAAGATCACGCTGTAGCCGCCGCGGCGGCTACACCTCGAGAGTCGCCTTGACCGTGATGCGTGCTCCGCGATGCGGCACCAGGATCACCGCCTTGACCCGCTGACGTTCGTCCGGAGCCGTCGTCGTCGCGAGCTCGACTCGGCGAAGTATCTCGCGCAGTACGACCTTCATCTCGACCAACGCGAACGTCGCCCCGAGGCATCGTCGGTTGCCGCCGCCGAACGGTAACCACGTGGTCGGGCCGAGGCTGGCGCCAAGCATGCGGTCGGGGTCGAACCGGTCGGGCTCGGGATACCGGTCGGCGCGCTGGTGGATCAAACCGATCCCCGGCAGGCAGCCGGTAGCCGGCAATCTCCGTCGGGGCCTTGAGCACCCGACCGACGTCGAACACCACCGGGCGGATCCGGAGCACTTCCTTGCCTACCGCGTCCAGATAGTCGTCACCCGCCGGATCGCCCGCGGCGCTGGCGTGCGCAGCCTCGACGGCTTTGACAAGCTCGGCCCGGTGTCGCGTCAGCCGTTCCAGTGCCCAGGAGAGCGCGGTGGCGGTCGTGTCGTGCCCCGCCACGAGCAGCGCAAGATCACCGCCGCCTGCACTGCCGCGGACAGGGGAGGTCCGGGAGGCAGCTCGGACTTGCTCACGACTTGAGCATATGACCCTTGGCTAGACCTCAGCCGAGGCGTCGTATACCCACGACATGTCTGCGGTGGCGAAGTCCTCGAGCCAGGTGGGCGGCGCGAAGCTGGCCAGCGCGCTCATGTCCCAGTAGTCCTTCCACAGCGAAATCCTGCCGTGCTCGACCCGGTGCACCGTGACGAACTTCAGGACGGCCGATTCGCCCGTCTCCCAATGCCATTCCTCGTGGTGCTCGTACATCGCGTCGCGACCGTTGTGGAGAAGCAGGCCATCGAAGTTCTCGTAGGACGCCAGTGGCTCGAACCCGACCTTCAGCCGCTTGACGATGTCGTCCGGCCCCTTGGCGGCGGCCGCCGGCCCCACCGGCACGTCGAGGTAGATGCAGTCGTCCGAGAGGAAGGTCTTGAGCCCTTCCCAATCGCGCGCAGACAGCGCGTTCCAGAGCCCGTAGACCGTATCCTCAACCGACACTTGTCAATTCACCCTTCTGAGTGGGAAGCGCGGGCGCCCGGTGCGCGGCCCGCAGGAACCGGCCGGTGCGCCGCCGCCCGACCAGGTCGGTCGGGACGCCGTCCAGGAACACCGCCCGCCCGCCGACCAGCACGGCCGTCACCGTCGCGTCGTTGCGGTTGACCATCCGCGACAGCCCGCCGTACTGATCGACGGCATCCTCGGCGTAGTCGTCCAACCGGTCGTCGAGCCGGGCGGGATCGATGACGACGACGTCGGCCCGGTCGCCGATCCGCAGGTGCCCGGCGTCGAGCCGGTACCAGTCCGCGAGTTCGCCGGTGAGGCGGTGCACGGCCTGCTCGATGGTCATGAATGGCGTGCCGGCCTCGGCGGCGTCCCGGACATGACGCAGCAACCGGAGCCCCATGTTGTAGAACGCCATGTTCCGCAGGTGTGCGCCCGCGTCGGAGAAGCCCATCTGGACGCCTGGGTCGCGGGCGACCTTCTTGAGCACGTCGGGCCGGTGGTTGGAGATCGTCGTCCGCCAGCGCAGCGCCTTGCCGTGCTCCAACACCAGGTCCAGGAACGCGTCCACGGGGTGAAGGCCACGTTCGTCTCCGACGTGGCCGAACGTCTTGCCGACCACCGAGGCGTCGGGACAGTCGACGATGTCGGCGTCGTAGAAGTCGCGCTGCCAGACCCGGACGCCCAACTTGCGCTCGTAGTCCTTGCGGAACTGGCGACGGTAGGCCTCGTCGCGCATCAGCTCGTTGCGCTCGACCTCCTCGCGCAGGTGAAGCGCCGCGGCCCCCGAACCGAATTCCTCGAAGACCACCAGGTCGATGCCGTCGGCGTATACCTCGAAAGGCACGGGTAGGTGTTGCCAGCGAAAGTTGCCACCGAGTCGGTTGACGACGCGGGCCAGCGGACCCAGCATCAGGATCGCGTACGGATTCGACTTCACGTCGGCGGCGGACAGCAGGCTGGTCTTCAACGGGTTGCGGAACACGCCGAGCGACTGGGCCAACTGCGAGCCGAGATTGAGCGGGTTCTTTATGTCGGGCCCGGACTGCAGCACGCGGCCTGCCTTGCGCAGCAACGACTTCAGCCTGCGCAGTTCACGCGCCTTGGCATAGGTCGACGGCAGCGTGCGCGAGCGGCAGACGTCGCCGTCGATCTTGTCGAAGAGCAGCTGCATGGACGACATCCCGACGAAACCGGCCTTGAGCGCCTCGGCGAGCATGCGCTCCATCGACGCCTGCTCGGCCCTGGTGGGACGTTCGCTGCTTCGCGTCGCCCGGTCCAAGCCCATGACCGCGGTGCGCATGTCGGAGTGCCCGATGAAGGCTGACAGGTTCGGTCCGAGGGGTAGTGATTCCAGTGCATCGATGTACTCGTCGCAGCTCGACCAGGTCTTGTGGCCGTCGACGGCGGCGATCACGTGCTCACGGGGAATGGCCTCGACGCGACCGAACAGATCGCCTGCCTCGGTGCCGTCGACGTGAATGGTCGACAGCGAGCAGGAACCGAGCATCACCGACGTCACCCCGTGGCGCAGTGATTCTGCGAGTGCGGGACCGTTGAGCACCTCGACGTCATAGTGGGTGTGGATGTCGAGCAGGCCAGGCATCACCCACCTGTCGGACGCGTCGATCACCTGCGGGCAGCCGGTCGCGTCGAGTTCGTCGGGGGAGATTGCGACGACGTGACCGCCGCGGATGCCGATGTTGCGGACCGCGGAGGCAGCGCCGGTGCCGTCGAACCAACGGCCGTTTCGGATGATCGTGTCGTAGCTCACCACGTCATAGAACAGCCCACGGGCCAGCGGTGTCAATGAAAAAGTGAACAGATTGAGAAATATGTCTACACAGGAGTCCAGGCATCCGGCAGTCGACCGTCGGTATCGGTGAACCCGTAGACCCTGGCCAGCTCGGCGGAACTCACCGACCGTTGGTTCCAGCGTGCCCGGTCGACGTCCGCGGCGATGGCGGCGACGCCGCGGCCGACGAAGCGCGGGGTCTCCGAATCGGCGAACCCCGGCGGGGCGATGGGGTAGCCGTCACCGCGATCCGGATTCATCGCCGAGGCCCAGTCGCCTTCCGTCACGCGGTAGTTGTCGAGCATCATCTCCGAGCGCAACCAGCCGGGCGTCACGGCCACCGCGGTGCAACCGAACGCCGCCAGGTCCTCGCCCTGGCTGAATGCGAGCCGGTTGACTGAGACCTTGGCCAGGTCGTAGAACACGGAAATCCGGTAGTGATACGCGTTGTACTCCGCCGTTCCGTCCGTCACCTCGACCAGCAGGCCTCCTGGCCGCGACGCCAGCAACGGAAGCAGACAGTGCGACGTGACGAGGTGCGTGTCGACCCCAAGGCTCAGGATGCGCAACCCGTCCTCGAGATCGTGTTCCCACATCGGCCGGTTCCAGCTGGAAGGCGGGCCCTTCAGGATCTCTGCGCCCCAGACGTCGTTGACGAGGATGTCGATGCCGCCGTATTCGCGTCGGACGAAATCGGCGAGCGCGCGTACCTGCGCGATGTCGAGGTGGTCGGTCGGGACGGCAACGCCAACTCCGCCGAGCTCGGTCACCAGTTGCGCGGTCTGCTCGATGGTTTCCGGCCGGTCATAGTCGGATTGGAGTGTGCCGGTGACGCTGCTGCGCCCGGTGCAGACGACCGTCGCACCCGCCTCTCCGAGCGCGGCCGCGATACCACGACCGGCGCCACGGGTCGCCCCGGCGACCACGGCCACACGGCCATCGAGGGTTGGGGTGCCGGGATTCTCGGGCATACCTCTCAGTATTCGCTGCGCAGCCCTTCTTCAACTGCAGTTCAGCAGATGCGGGCATACTCGATGACGTGACTCCGCTGCAGCGCTACATCGCCGAAGAGATCGCCACAGACCACGTCGACGGTCTGTTCTCCAGACGGGAGGCGCTGCGCAGGCTGGCCCTGATCGGGGTCGGAGCCACCGCGGCCTCCACTTTGATTGCGGCCTGCAGCACCAGCGAGAAACCCGCCGCGGACGCTCCGGTGACGTCAAGCGCACCGGCCACCAAGAAGGCCCCGCCTCCTGGCATCGAGAACGAAGTCGCAACAGCGCCGGTGACCTGGGCGGGCCCGCGGGGCGAACTCCAGGGCGCGTGGGCTGCGGCCGGCGTTCCGAAGGGTGCCGTGTTGGTCATCCACGAGAACAAGGGCCTCACCGATTGGGTGCGCTCGGTCGCAGGCCGGTTCGCGGGGATCGGATATTCCGCACTCGCGGTCGACCTCCTCTCGGCCGAGGGCGGCACCGCGACGTTCAAGGATCCCGCGGAAGCCACCGCCGCCCTGAGCAAGATCTCGTCGCAGGACTTCGTCGCGGACCTCAAGTCGGCGGTCGGGGAGTTGCAACGGCGCGCACCCGGCGTGAAGGTGGCCGCCGTCGGATTCTGCATGGGCGGTGGACTGGTCTGGCAGCTGTTGGCCTCGGGAGAACCACAACTCGCGGCCGCCGTGCCGTTCTACGGGCCGCTACCCGACGGTGCGGACTTCAGCGGATCCAAGGACGTCGCGGTGCTGGGCTTCTACGGCTCGCAGGACGCTCGGGTCACCGGAACCAAGGACGCTGCCCAGCAGGCGCTCGACAAGGCCGGATTGGTGAACCAACTCGTCGTCGAGCAGGACGCGAATCACGCGTTCTTCAACGACACCGGCGACCGTTACGACCCCAGGGCCGCCGCCGATGCCTGGCAGAAGGTCCAGGACTGGTTCACCAAGTACGTCGTCTAGTACCGGTGGTGTTACGTATTCACCACCCATTCAGATGACCGTTCACCTACCGTTCGGGACCGGTCGTGCGCTCCCGTTGTGATCGATGAATGCGAGTTGTGCAGGTCGCGAACTTCTACGGCCCACGCTCGGGAGGGCTGCGCACTGCGGTCGATCGGCTGGGTGCGGAGTACCGCGCAGCCGGCCACGAGGTCTTCCTAGTGGTTCCGGGTCGGGAGGCTGAACGCTACGACATGCCGTCGGGTGTCGTGCGAATCTCGCTGCCCGCCAGACAGATTCCGTTCACTGGCGGCTATCGAGCTGCGCTCCCCGGACCCGTCCGGACACTTCTGGAAGAACTTCAGCCAGACGCACTCGAGGTCTCGGACCGGCTCACCCTCCGTTCGCTGGGCCCATGGGGACGCCGCCACGCCGTGGCCACCGTGATGATCTCGCACGAACGACTCGACCGACTGGTGGGACAACTGCTTCCGCGCACGCTCGCACGTGCCGTAGCCGACGCGGCCAACCGGCGCACCGCGGCGAATTTCGACGCCGTCGTGTGCACCACCGCATTCGCCAGGGAGGAATTCGACCGGATACGTGCCACCAACGCCGTCACGGTGCCGCTCGGGGTTGACCTCGAACAGTTCCACCCACGACATCGTTCCGGGCTGATCCGAAGCCAGTGGGCCGCACGGGAGCAGACCCTGCTGGTCCACTGCGGGCGGCTTTCGGTCGAGAAGCACGCGCACCGAAGCGTCGATACCATTGCGGTCCTTCGCGATTCGGGTGTCGACGCGAGGCTGGTCGTAGTCGGCGAGGGGCCGTTGCGCGCCCGCCTGGAACGACAGGCCGCCAAACTACCCGTCACGTTCACCGGCTACATCGGGTGCCGGAATACCGTCGCGTCGATCCTGGCGTCCGCCGACGTCGCGCTGGCCCCCGGGCCGCACGAAACCTTCGGACTGGCTGCCCTCGAGGCGCTGGCATGTGGCACCCCGGCCGTGGTGTCGAAGACGTCGGCGCTGGCTGAACTGCTCACCACCGACAGCGGCGCAGCGGCCGACAACGATCCCGACGCCATTGCGCGCGCCGTCACGCGAATCATCAGCAGGCCCGAACCCTTCCGGCGGCACGACGCGCGGCGCAGGGCGGAGCAATTTCCTTGGCCGCGCTCCGCCGCAGGCATGCTCGACGCCCTGGGCGCGGGGTAGCCGCGACCCGAAGTGCGCCGGTTAGGTTGTTCGAGTGAGCCCTCACACCATCACAACCCTCGCGCAGAACTCGGCGGCGGCCTGGGCCACACGCCATGAGTGAGGAGCCAGTCGGCCCAACGGACTCCGACCGGACCCGAACCTTGTGGTTCGCCCTGCTGCTGACACTCACCAACGGGTTCATGGACGCACACACCTACTACGTCAGGGGCGGGGTCTTCGCCAACGTCCAGACCGGCAACGTCATCTTCTTCGCGATCGACATGTCGGAACGGAAGATCACGGCAGCCATGGCGCACGTCTGGCCCATCCTCGCCTTCATGGTCGGCATGGCGTTGGCCGCTCACATCAAGTCGGGGCGCGTCGAACGGTTCGTTCCGCACCCGCTGCGCTGGACCATGACCGTGCGCAGGCATCCTGGCCGTCACGCTTGCCCTGTTCATCGTCGACGAGCGGGTGCTGCGCTAGCCCCAGCAAGCTTTTAATCGCGCTGACTCCAGATGTGGTGTCGGCCAACCCGTCAGCCCTACTGTGCCGGATAGCCGAAGGTCGGTACCCTCGAAGGGTGGTTCGCCCATGTCCGAAACAATAGCTGCGCCAGGCGCATTGGGTGCTCCGCCGCCCGGCTCCGAGCGGAAGCTGCGCGGCAATCTCGGCGTGGCGTCCATCGTCTTCATGGTCGTCGCAGCCGCGGCCCCATTGGGCGTGATCGGAGGCGTGGTCCCGCTGGGCATCGGGTCGGGCAACGGTGCCGGATTCCCCACCACGTTCGTCGTCTCGACCATCATTCTGCTGCTGTTCGCGATCGGGTTCACGGCGCTCACTCCGTATGTCGACGAGGCGGGTGCATTCTTCTCGTATGTGCGTCAGGCACTTGGCTTTCCGACCGGCATCGGAGTCGCGTTCCTGGCGCTGGTGAGCTACGTGGCGATCGAGGCGGGGGTCTACGGCCTGCTCGGTCCCGCGGGCAGTGACATCGTCACGCTGTTCGGCGGACCGACCCTGCCGTGGTGGGTGTTCGCAGCAGCGGCGTTCGCGGTCACGACCTTCGTGGGCTACCGCAACATCCAACTCTCCAGCAGAGTCCTCGCGGTACTGCTCACCGCCGAGATCGCCATCGTCCTGATCCTTGATCTCGTCATCGTCGTCCGCGGCGGACACCACGGACTGTCGACCGGCATCGTCAATCCAAGTGCCATCTTCTCCGGCTCCCTTGGCATCGGTCTGCTGTTCGCCCTGATCAGTTTCGTCGGCTTCGAGGCCACTGCCATCTTCCGCGACGAGGCTCGCGACCCGGAGCGCACCATCCCGCGCGCCACCTACGCGGCGTTGATTCTCATCGGTGCCTTCTACACCGCGACCAGTTGGGCGTTGATCTCCGCGTGGGGTGACGAGGACGCGTTGGCCAAGGCCACCAACTCCGGCAGCACTTTCCTCTCCGACACCGCGCACGAGTACATCCGCACCGCGGGCGCGGACCTCATCACGGTGCTGTACTTCACCAGCCTGTTCGCCTGCATCCTGTCGTTTCACAACGTGGCGTCGCGGTACGTGTTCGCGCTCTCACAGCGCGACGTCCTACCTGCCTCACTGAGCGCTCCGCACCAACGGCACGGCTCGCCGCACCTGGCGTCCTTGGTCATCTCGGTGGTCGTCGCCATCAGCGTCGTGCTCGCGGTGGTATTCCAACTCAACCCGATCACGGAGTTCTACACCTGGTTCGCCGCGGCCACCACAGTGGGCTTCGTGGTGCTGTTGATCGCGACCAGCGTGGCGGTCCTGGTCTTCTTCGCCCGCGATCGCCGCGACCACTCCCAGTGGCGGGTAGGCATCGCCCCGGCACTTGGCCTGGTCGGCCTCACGGTGACGCTGGTCCTGATCCTGAACAACCTGGACGGGCTGGCCGGCTCGAGCGCCTTGGGCTGGGGGATCGTGGGGCTGTTGGCCGTCGCGTTCGTCCTTGGGGTGTTCGTTGGCACCAGGACCAGCGAGCCTGCGAAGGCAACGCAATCATGACGAGCACGGTCGACGCCGCAGTGAACGGCACGACGTCGACGGCCGAAGACGCACTGCTGCGCGGACTCCAGGACGGTTCGCTCCGCGAGCTCGAGGTGGCCTGGAGCGATCCGTTCGGTCACGCTGCGGGCAAGCGGATTCCATCCACCCAGTTCCTCGACCGGGCCAGGGGACCGGGCTTCGCGTTCTGCGAGGCCGCGTTGGGGTGGAACGCCGACGCGACGGTGATCGACTCACTGCGGCTGACCAACTGGGACGGTGGTTATCCCGACGTATTCGCCGTTCCCGATCTTTCGACGTTCCGCCGGGTGCCGTGGCGCCCCGGCGTCGGGCACGTGATATCCGACGTCGTCCGGCACGACCGCAGCCCGTCGCTGCTCGATCCGCGGGCCGTGCTCCGGCGCGTGCTCGACCGCCTTGCGGCCCTTGGCTATACCGCCAAGGTCGGCGTCGAACTCGAGTTCTATCTGCTCGAGCCGGATGGATCGCCGTTCCAGAACGACATTCACGCATACTCGCTGGAGAACGCCAACGCACTCGACCCAGTACTCACCGACCTCTACGAAACCCTGAGTCCCTTCATCCGATTGGAGGGCATCCAGACCGAATACGGACCCGGCCAGGTCGAGACCAACCTGGTCTACACCGACGCCCTCGAAGCGGCCGACGACAGCGCCAGGCTCAAGTACGCGGCGAAAGAGGTGGCCCGCAAGCACGGCAAGATCGCGAGCTTCATGCCGAAGCCCTTCTCCGAACATTCGGGAAGCTCAGCACACCTTCACATTTCACTGTGGCGGGACGGCAAACCGGCCTTCGGCTCCGAGGATGGCAACGAGAACGACCTGGCGCTGCTCGCGATCGCAGGGCTACTCGAACACCTGCCGTCGATCACGTTGTTCGGTGCCCACTCGGTCAACGCGTACCGGCGATTCACGCCCGACTCGTTCGCCCCCGCCACGGTCAGCTGGAGCCGCGACAACCGCAGCGCTGCCATCCGGTCACTGATCGAGCCGACCCCGGAAGCCACCCGCATCGAGTTGCGGACCGGCGCCTCCGATGCAAACCCGTACTGGTTGGTGGCGTCGGCATTGGCTGCGGTAATCGCGGGCCTCGAGGCAGGCCGTCGGCCACCGCTGCCAGCGGGCGGCAACCTGTACGGAAACGGAACCCCGCTGCCGGAGTCACTCGGGGTCGCGCTCGAACTCGCCACCCGCGACGATGCGATCGCCGAGATCCTCGGCGCCGCATCGGTTCGCGACTTCGCAGCCATCGCGCGAAGTGAGTGGACCGAGTACAGCCAGCAGGTCAGCGATTGGGAGCGTCGGCGTTATCTGGCGACGTCGTGAGCGCACCTCGGTTCGGAGTCTGGGCCCCGGTTTACGGCAACCACGGTGCGCGCAACCATCCGGCGGACGCTCCCGACGCCGGTTATCGCCGCAACCGCGACCTGTTGTTGCGTGCCGAACGCGCCGGATATGACTCGACACTGTTGGCGCAGCACGTGATTCATCCGAGCAACGTCGAGGACGACGTATTGGAGACGTGGTCGACGTTGGCGGCCCTTGCCGAGGTCACCGACCGCATCGAGCTCATCGGGGCCGTCAAGCCACTGCTGTTCAATCCGCTCGTCTTCGCCAAGCTCGCCGCCAACATCGCCGACATCGCGGAAGGCCGACTTGCGATCAACGTGGTGAGCGGTTGGTTCCTTCCGGAACTCGAGGCCCTCGGCCTCCCGCCACCCGAACACGACGACCGGTACGCATACACCCGCGAATGGCTCACCGCCGTGGCCGAACTGTGGGCGGGCAAGCACGTCCACATCGGCGCCCCGGGTCACCCGGCACTCATCCGACCGCTCCCCGCAGACGTGCCAGCAATCTACGTCGGGGGCGAGTCCGAGCCCGCGCGCCAACTCGCCGCTCGACAGGGCGACGTGTTCTTCATCAACGGCCGACCGCTCGACCAGACCGTCGAACTCATCGAGGATCTTCGCGCCCGCCCGCGAGAACGCGACCCGCTGCGATTCGGGCTGTCCGCCTTCGTGATCGCGCGTGCGACCGATGCACAGGCCCACGCCGAACTCGAGCATCTGCAGGCCCTCATCGACGCCGAACGACGGCCCGAGAGTTCCAGCGGCACCGATCCCAAGACCCGGATGTACCAGGTGCTGGCCGACCAGAGCCGCGTCGGCTCGAACGGCGGGACGTTGGCTGGGCTCGTCGGCAGCTACGGCCACGTGACCGACCGCATTCACGCGTTCCACGAAGCCGGGATCGACCTCTTCATGCTGCAGTTCCAGCCGCTCGAGTCCGAACTGGACAGGTTCGCGGACAAGGTGATTCCCAACTTCCGATGAGGATGAGGTACCGGACATGACACTTGAACTCGAGCCTGCGCAGCAGCCGGCCTTCACCGGCGACCCGTTGGGAGGATCACCGGAGGATCGACTGGCCCGGCTCCCCGAGGTGGTTGACGAGTTGCGTCGCGCCGACGCCGAAGCCGAGCGTGATCGAGTGCTTCAGTATTGGGCGGTCGAACGGTTGCGCCGCACCGGTGCGCTCGGTCTGCGGGTTCCCACCCGCTACGGCGGTCCCGGCGGGAGCGTGCGCGACGTCACCACCGCAGTCGTTCAGATCGCGCGAGGCAGCTCCAACGTCGCCCAGGCGCTGCGCGCCCACTTCGGATTCTCCGAGCGCCTGCTCAGCAACAGGGCCACCGAAGCCGAACGCCAGCACTGGTTGCCCGCCATCGAATCCGGTGGGGTCTTCGGAAACGCCATTACGGACGCTAAGGGCAAGTCGCCGTCGAGCAGCGGCACGACTCTGCTGGCCGACGCCACAGGTGTGTTGCGGCTCAACGGGTTCAAGTTCTACTCGACGGGCACACTGTTCGCGGATCACATCGCCGTGTCGGCGGTCGACGCCGATGGGCAGGATCTCCAGGCCATCGTGCCGACCGATCGCGACGGCGTGGAGCGGTATGACGACTGGGATGGTTTCGGGCAACGGCTCACCGCCAGCGGCAGCACGCGCTTCACCGATGTGGTGGTTCACCCCGTCGAGGTGACGACGGTCTCGGACGGCAAGCATCTGGGTCACAGCACGACGTTCCTCCAGCTCTACCTCGCCGCGGTGACCGCAGGCATTGCCCGCGCGGTGCTCGACGATGCAGTTACCTACGTGCACGACAAGGCTCGCCCGGCCGCGCACTCGCTGGCCGACAGCGCACGAGAGGACCCGTTCGTGCTCGAGGCCGTCGGCGAGCTCGCCGCCGAGGCGTCGGCGGCCGAAGCGCTGGTGCTGTCCGCGGCCGATGCCATCGACGAGGTCGTCGACGCCGGACGTCACGACGATGCGGCCGCGTTGGCAGAGGTCGCGATCGAGGTGGCGAAGGCACAGCTGATCGCCGAGCGACTCGCGCTCTCGGCCGCACAGCGACTCTTCGACACCGGCGGAGCGTCGGCGACGGCGCGCACCCTGAATCTGGATCGCCACTGGCGCAATGCCAGGACCGTCGCGAGTCACAATCCCCTGGCCTACAAGGCTCACGCGTCCGGCAACTTCGTCGTCAACGGCGTATGGCCACCTGCCAACGGCTACTTCTAACCACTGACCGCAATTCAATCAGTCACACCGCTCGCGGACGGAATCACCGAGCCGAGCTGGAGGCTTTCGCCGCTGCCAGGGTGAGCCCGGCAAGGCGCTTGGCCGTCATCGCCGGGGCGCGTGAAGGCGCGGCTGTGTTCGCGCTTGCCAGCGCCCCGTTGTACAGGACGATGAGCGCATCGGCCAGAGCCTGGGGGTCGGGCACTTTCGTGTCTGCGGCGAGGTGGGTTACGGATTCGCGCAACCAGTCGCGGTACTCCTTGATGGCCAGCACCTGGCACTGTCCCGCCGGTGCTTCGGCAGCCGCGCTGTCGAAGGGGCAGCCCCGGAACTCCGGAAGCGATATGTAGTCAGCGAGCGCATCGAAGAGTGCCAGGACCTTCTCGGATGGATCGTCGATACCGGCCTGCGCCTGCTCGACCGACTGCCGAAACATTTCGTGGCGCCCACGGAGATAGGCAGCGACCAGCTCGTCCTTCCCGCCGAAGATGTAGTACAGCGAGCCCTTGGCGACACCGGCCTTCTCGATGACGGCGTCGATTCCGGTGGAGTGCACGCCGTCCCGGTAGAACAGCTCGTCCGCGGCGGTGAGTAGTCGTTCGCGCGCCGACGGTCGTTTCGCCGTGCTCGTCACCATCACCACAGGCTATCAGACAGAGTTGTCTGATCAATGCTGCCATGGATTGTTCCACGACCCCCTGCGCTGGGCGTTCTGCGGACCACGTAAGGCCCCACACCCGTTGACACGGGTCGTCATCGGAATTATTGTTTGTACCGTTCTGTTTAAAAAGCTATATACGCAGGGAGGCCGACCATGGCGACAGTTCCCGAGGAGCGCAACCGAGCGTTCGTTCTAGAGGCGTTCGACACGTTGTTCAACCGGCGTGACTACGATGCCGCGCAACGGTTTTGGTCGCCCAGCTATATCCAGCACAGCGCGCACATCGCGCCGGGACGCCAGGGCCTCTTCGAGCTCGTGAAGGGCTCGCCGGCGGACATGCGTTACGAGCACGGGCTGGTAGTCGCCAGCGGCGACTACGTGATGTTGCACGGCCGGTTCAGCAACGTCGGGCAGCCGGCCCATTGGATCGTGGCCGACATCGTCCGGATCGAGGACGGTCTGCTCGCCGAGCACTGGGACGTGATCCAAGACGAAGCGACCCGATCTGAGTCCAACAGCGGACTACCCATGTTCGGTGCCGCCTTCCCGGCCCGAGCCTGACGGCATCACCTGCGATTTGAACGAAATGCCCCGGCAACCAACGATTCCCGCAACAACCAGGATGAGGATGAACTGATGGCACGACTGGATGGCAAGGTCGCCGTGATCACCGGCGGCATCAGCGGTATCGGGCTGGCGAGCGCGCAGAGATTCGTTCAAGAAGGCGCCAATGTCTTCATCACCGGTCGCCGTCAAAGCGAGTTGGACAAGGCCAAGGAATTGATCGGCCAGGGCGTGACCACGGTCGCCGTCGACAGCACGAAAGGTGCAGACCTGGACGCGCTGTATGCGACAGTCCTCGAGGAGAAGGGCGGGTTGGACATCCTGCTGGTGAACTCGGGCCGGGTGGAGCCCGAGGAGTTGGGCAAGGTCACCGAGGCGAACTTCGACCGCACGTTCGACCTCAACGCCCGGGGCGCCCTGTTCACCGTGCAGAAGGCCCTGCCGTTGATGCGCGAGGGCGGCTCGGTCATTCTGATCGGCTCGGTCGCGGGGTACGTCGGCATTAGTGGCTACAGCACCTATAGCGCCACCAAGGCCGCACTGCGTTCCTACGTGCGGACCTGGACGCGGGAGTTCGGCGATAGAGGTATCCGGTTCAACACGTTGAGCCCGGGCCCGATCGACACCCCGATCATGGACGGGCAAGCCAGCTCACCGGAGCAGGCCGATCAGATCCGGGCGACGTTCGCCGCGGCGATACCACTGAGCCGGATGGGCCGCCCGGAAGAGATAGCAGCTGCCGCACTGTTCCTGGCGTCTGATGACAGTAGCTTCGTGGCCGGCGCTGAGCTGAGCGTCGATGGCGGCTTTGCCCAGGTCTAACGACCGCTGACGACACCACCAGCAATGACCATGATGAAGATCTCTGCCCAGTTCGCGACCTCGTTGCACTCGCCCGCGCACATCGTGGCCGCCGAACGACTCGGCTACGACCGCACGTGGTTGTTCGATACGCCACACGAAAGCCCGGACGTCTGGATGATGCTCGCACTGGCGGCCGAGCGCACCACCACCATTGGCCTGGGCCCGGGGGTGCTCGTCCCCAGCCTGCGCCACCCGATGGTCAACGCCTCAGCTACCGCGGCACTGGAGGCGCTGGCACCCGGTCGGGTTGCAGTAGCGTTCGGCACCGGCTTCGCCGGCGCCCGCGCGCTCGGCGCCGCACCGACCACCTGGTCATATCTGAGGGAGTACGTCGCCGCGTTCCGCGCCCTGCTCATTGGTAGCACCGTCGTCTGGCAGGGCAACCGGATGCAGATGATGCACCCCGCCGGGCACGCACCCCAGCGCCCCGTCGACGTGCCGATCCTGATCTCGGCGTTGGGCCCCAGGGGGCTCGCCGTCGCCACCGAGCTCGCCGACGGGCTGTTCACCGTCAACGGTCAGACCCACTTCGCCGCACGGTTCAACTGGGCCGCGCTCGGCGTGCACGGCACCGTCCTGACAGACGGCGAACCCCTGGATTCGCCACGGGTGCAGGCGGCGGCGGGGCCGGGAAACGCACTCGCCTACCACGCCGCCTATGAATTCGGCGGCGACGTCGCCGCCCTTCCGGCCGGGGACGTGTGGCTCGGCGCCATCAATGCCACTTCACCGCAGGATCGCCATTTCGCCGTGCACGACCAACACCTCGTCGCGCTGAACCGCGCCGACACTGCGGCTTGGGCGGCCGGCAGCTGGAAGGGCGTCACCGCGACCACCCTGACTGGCACCGCCGCCGACGTTGGCCGCCGGGTCAGAGCATTCGCCGCGCAACACATCACCGAGCTCATCTACCAGCCCACCGGCCCCGACATCCCCGGCGAGCTCGCAGCCTTCCACGCCGCGGCACGTGCCGCGCTAAGCCCTGCCGGACAAGACAATTGATCCAATGGATCGAACGGCACGCGTCGGATGCGCCAAGGCGCGTGAGAGTGGACGCCCGCAGGACTGAGACGCTCTTGCGGATTCCGCACGCCAGCTGCGCCGGCAACGACGTTGCAACTTTAGTCCGATCGGTCTAAATTGATGTGAGTACACATCAGACAGATCAGTACAAACCCTAGAAGGGTGGTCACGATGAGCCTCACAGTCGATCGGGATCTGGAAGGCAAGGTTGCGTTGGTCACCGGCGCGACGTCGGGGATCGGACGGGCCGCCGCGGTTCAACTGGCCGCGCAGGGGGCCACCGTGATCGTCCACGGCCGCGATTCCACCCGCGGTGCTGCCGTGGTCAAGGAGATCGAAGACGCCGGGGGCTCAGCACGGTTCGTGGGCGCGGACCTCGGCGAACCCGCAGAAGCAGTGCGGCTTGCCGCCGAGGTCGGCGAGGTGGACATCTTGGTCAACAACGCCGGATTCGCCTGGTTCGGCCCGACGGAAGAGCTGGCCGCCAACACCCTGACTCAGTTGTTCGCCGCCAACGTGCAAGCGCCCTACCTGCTGGTGTCGGCGCTTGCGCCGAAGATGGTGGCCCGCGGGCACGGTGTCATCGTCAACGTGGCCAGCCGGGCCGGCATCGTCGGTCAGCCCACGACCGCTGCCTACGGCGCCACCAAGGCCGCCTTGACCTCGCTGGCCCGTTCCTGGTCTGCCGAGTACGGACCCGCAGGCGTCCGCGTCAACTCCATTTCGCCAGGGCCGGTCTACACCAACGCAGCCGAACGGGAACTGTTCGATTCCCTCGGGGCGACCACCGTGCTGGGTCGGGCTGGCGAACCGCAGGAGGTCGCCGACCTGATCGGCTTCCTGGCCTCCCCCCGGGCGTCCTTCATCACCGGCGCCGACGTGCCGATCGACGGTGGTCGGCGATGAACACCGTCCCCGCGGGCCACCCCGAGCAGCCAAACCGCCACCACGGCAAGGCCTTTGACGACGTTTGAGGGAGCTCCAGCACTGGCCGGAGCAGCCGCATATGAGCATCACGGTCCTGGGAATCAGTGTCGAGCACTCGGTGATCTCGAAGACCGACGGCAAGTTCACCAAGGATTTCGATGGGTCCGAGCGGGGCGCCTTCACCGCGCCGACCCAACCGGGCGAGTACGCGTTCTGCTGCAAGTACCACCCGAACATGAAGGGCACGTTGATCGTCAAGTAGGGCGCGGGCAAGTCAGCGCCGGTTTGGGGTAGCGCGAATCAGGGCACCCACGGAATCAGCGTGCACGTCAATACGCGGCGTGCCTCTGGCCGAAGGAGTCCGACATGACCAACACCGTTGTCTGGATCGTCGTCGCTGTCGTGGTAGTCCTGCTCTTGATCCTGGTCTTCGCGTTCTTCGCGCGAAGTGCTCGCGACCGCAAGCACAGCGCCGAGGCCGACCGTATCCGCGACGAAGTCCAAGTGGAAAGCACCCGAGTCGAGAAGCGCGAGGCCATCGCCGGCGAGACCGAGGCCAAGGCCCGGGCCGCTGCGGCCGAGGCCGAGGCGAAGGCCGCCGAGGCGGCCAGACTGGCCGACCGAGCCACCACCCATCGCAGCGAGGCCGCGTCGTCGCGCGAGCACCTAGACGCTGAATTGGAGCGTGCAGACGGTATGGACCCGCGCCTGAAGGCCGATGAAAAGCGCGACGAGGTGGACGATGCCGAGCACGATGCAACGCATCGAATCGACAAGTAGGGGGAGCAGGTTTCCCGCACTGCTTCAGGCAAGCAGCTGAGTAGCTAGCGTCTGCCCCAACCAGGTCCCGAACTTCTCGACGGACCAACCACGCATTCGGACCAACCGATCGAACAGCACGGGATCGGCCGCCAGCCAGACCACGTCCGTAGCGTCCGCTCGCGACATCGCATTGGTCACCCGCGACACGTACCCGGCCCGTTGCGTCGATACCTTCCGAGGCCGACATCGACTCCTCGGCAATGCAATTCGAGGATTGTTGCACCGCGTACCTCAGGCCGTGGCTCGACGACCACTGTCATGCGGATGCCGACCGACTGCGCAGATGGGCCGGGGGAGCCGTCGACCCGACTCGTCGTCTTCCATC
>JAOPVI010000139.1 GCA_025966225.1 Mycobacterium sp.
CTCACCGAAGCCGAAGCTGAGGTCGCGCTGCTCGTGATGCATGGCGCGGACCTGAAGCAAATTTCAGACGAGTTGTTGATCTCATTGACGACGGTTCGCACCCATTTACAGCACGTATTCGACAAGACCGACACCCACCGCCAAGCGGAGCTCGTCCGGCTTTTACTCGCGCTAAGTCCTTGACTACATCCCGGGCGGATCGTGCCTTCGCGTGGCTGAGAAGCGCTGGCGAGAGGCGGTGGTTCAACAGTTCTTTGAAGACCATCGAGTTGGTCTTTGGGGACTACCCCTGAGCGGTGTCGTCTATCGTGCACGCTGCCCGCGCCCGTTTCGACGAGAGCCCGATCCGGGACTTCGTGCCTCTACTCGTTGAACGCCGCGCCGGCACCGAACTCGCAAGCGCCGATTACTAAGCAATCTGCGGTCAGCTTGCACTTCGATGCGTAGCGGGCGCGGCTTCACTTTCTCTGGGCCAAGGTCCAGCGGACCGCCTACACCGAAGTGGTGCCCGGTGCGAAACGCGCGTGGTTACTCGGTGGGCCAAGATGTCACGAAAGCCAACTCGTCAGGAAGCGTGGCGAGAAAGGCGTCCACGCCAGCATTCCTTCCCGACGTCACCGAGTTGCACGAGCCGCTGCTCGGCGCGGGGTCGCTTTCGGTGCGCGCCGCCTGGTGGCCTTCGGTGCCACGTTGACGACTCTCGTGCCGGATTGCTGCTGATCTTTGAATTCGACGACCCCCTCGGCGTCACTCCCGACGGGTTTGGCGGCGCCTTCGAGCACCTCGCCGACCAGGCGCACCGCCTTGGGCAGGGCCGTGTTGGTCAACGCCTTGAAGACGGGTACGGCCGCGATGAACAGCGCCAACGGCGGCTCGATCACGCCAACGGCGACGGCGACCGCCAGGCCTCCGTAATACCCCACCGATCTCGGCACGTCGATCTCCACCGTGCCGACCTGAACCTCCAGCACATTGCCCGGCGCACCAAACCGGACCTGCACCACATTGTCGGAAGCCATCACATCCTCCATATTTGCTACCGTCCGCGTTGCCGGGTCCGGAAGGTGGCAGCGCACCGCCGGTTCCGTTGGTGCCGGCTTGTGTACCCTCTGCTTCGAAACGCCAATCATTCGGTACTCCAAGCCGTTAGCCCCACTGACTAGATGGATGACATGCAATATCCATCACTGAACGAGCAGCGTCTTAGCCCACTCCATCGGCCGGGTGCGTGCGCGTTCACGGCCACGGTTCGCCGCCGGCCGCAGGGGATAGCGTCAACCCCGCTGCCAGGTTGTTGTCGCCGCACCAGGGAGCTTGCTGTGGGAAGGCATTCATCGAAACGGCCTGTGCGACTGCGGGAGTACCTGCCGGGTGCGGATTCGCCGTGACCACTAGGGACACATCAGCGCGATGTCACAGGCCGAGTGCTCACGGTTTCGATCCTCGGGATTGCAGTAGGTCGGTGCGGGTGGTCGGCATGCCGCTGTGACCGCGTGCATCGCACTTGACTGCCAGAATCTGGTTGACCCCGAGTCGGTTCGCCGTAAACCCAAGCGCTGAGCCGGACATGAACAGGCGCCATACCCGTGCCCGCCCAGCGCTGCTGAGTGCGACCGCCTCCTCCCAGTTACCTTGCAGATTCGCCACCCAGGCCCGCAGCGTCAGCGCGTAGTGTTCGCGAAGCGACTCGACGTCGCGTATCTCGAAACCGGCCCCCTCGAGCGCTTCTACCATCGTCGCCATCGGTTCAATTTCTCCGTCGGGGAAAACATAGCGATCGATGAACGACGTCTTGGAGAATCCCGCCCGATTGCCCGGTCTCCGCGAAATCGCATGGTTCAGCAACCGTCCCTGCGGACGGAGCAGCGCGCAGAGTTGCGCGGCGTACGTCGGCAGCATCGCGACGCCGACGTGCTCGGCCATGCCGATGCTCGAGATCGCGTCGAACGGCCCGTCGGCGACGTCGCGGTAGTCCTGGACTCGGATCTCGACCAATTCACTCAAGCCCTCGGCGACCATCCGTTTACTCGCGAACTCAGCCTGCTCGTGCGACAAAGTGACGCCTACGACGTGGGTCCCGTAGTTGCGTGCGGCGTGCAGGGCGAAGGTCCCCCACCCGCACCCGACGTCGAGCACCCGCATGCCCGCAGTGAGGCCGAGCTTGCGCGCCACGAGATCGCACTTAGCGTACTGAGCCGCGGCCAGGTCGTCGCTGGGTTGCGCCCAGTACCCGCACGAGTAGGTCATCGACTCACCCAGCACGAGTCGGTAGAAGTCGTTGCCGACGTCGTAATGGTGGCTGATCGCGGTGGCGTCGCGCCGCTTCTCATGCCGTTGCCCCCGCGCTAGTTTCGCCTCCTCTGGTGGCGGCTTGGGTGGCAGCCCGATAATCCCCAGCCGCAGCGCCGCTTTGGCCAGCGCCTTCTTCGTCTCGGCGTCGATGCGCACACCCGGACCGCGGCTCGGGTCCGACATCTGCTCCAGCACATCGAGCCCGGCGAGGAGGTCGCCCTCGATGTCGATGTCGCCAGATACATAGGCTCGTGCGAAGCCGAGTTCGTTCGGCGCCCACAGCAGCCGCCGCAGACCCCGGCGATTGAAGAAGTTCAACTGCCACTGCGCGGACGCAGGTCCCGACCGGCTACCGTCCCAGCATC
>JAOPVI010000142.1 GCA_025966225.1 Mycobacterium sp.
GGTGCCGAGGGTGAAGGTGCGGCGGCAGAAGGTGCGGGCGGCGGCGGGTAGGCCTGCGCGGCCACGGGTTGCACCTGACCGGACCGACGCACCACAGCCATCACCTGCTGGCGCACAGCGGGATTGGAGCGGACGTCGATCGTGCCGTTCATCGGGATGTTGTTGGCCTTGAGGATCTGCATGATCTCCATCAGCGGACCGGCCTGGCCGGACAGATCGTAGGTGCGACCGTCCTCGGCGAGCGAGAACTGCGCAGGCACCATGCCTGCCACCAAAGCGCTTCGTTGCCAGTCGATTTGGAATTTGTTGGTCGTGGGATCCACCAGCACCACCAACTTTCGCGCGGAGATCACGGGCATCTTCGTCACGGACGCCCTGACGGAGTCCTGCACGTCGAAGTTCACACCCGGACCCTGGATGCGGAGGTCCAGCCTGATGACGGGCTCCTCGTTGACGCGCATGCCGGTTTCGGCCATCCCCATGACGTTGGCCAGCGCCAGTACACCGTTCGCCTCCAGCTGCTGGGTGGTCGCGGCGGACTTGGCGCTGAAGTTCGCCCATACCAATGCGATCACCACGTCGAGCACGGTTATCGCGGCACCGATGTAGAGGAACATCTGACCGACGACAGGGACACCTGCGAGCCCGACGACCAAGAAGATCGGTCCGACTATGCCGCCGAACAACAGCACCATCGCCTGGCACTTCAGGTAGCGCATCAACATCTGCCAGTCTCCCGTTCGGTCGCAACGAAGGTCAGACTAGCGCCAACGCGCGAATCTTGAGCCGGTTGCCGGCATGTCGGACAGCTGTCGACCGCGGCCTCAGCGCAGCCGGGCGGCGGGCGGTGGCGGTCGCTGTCGCCGAGGAGGCGGTGGTGGCATTGACCGCCACGCCGGACCAGGCGCCATCGGCGATTGGGGTGCGCCGGTCATCGGCCGCGGACCGGGTGGCCCGACCGGCGGTGGGGGTGGCGCCGGGGACCTCGGTGCGACGGATTCGATCTCGGCGGGTTCGGTGGCTTCCGAGGAGGCGTCGGGGATGTCGACGATGACGAAGGAGAAGTTGTCCTCCGCACCCTTGCTGCGGGTGCCATTGATGATGTTGGCCGCGCAATCGACGAGGTCGACGGGCGTGAGGGCCGCCCTGAGCTCGGCGTCGGTGAGCATGCCGCTGACACCGTCGGAACACATCAGGTAGGTGCCCCGCTGCAGGGGCAACGTCGTGACGTGCGTTTGGACGGGCCCCGGTTGGCCGAGGGACTGCGTGATGACGTTCGTCGGATGACCGTTGACGTCGTACACGGAGTCGTCGTGCGAAAGCTGTTGCGGCTGACCACCCGTGATCGAATACACGCGGCTATCGCCGACGTTGAACACGATGATGCGGTCAGCCACGAGGCACAGTCCCGCGAGGGTGGTGCCCAGGCCCTCGAGTCCGGTCTCGACACCGGCGCCGCGCACCTGATCGTTGGCGTAGGCGACGGAGGCCGCCACGTCGTCCACGGTGCGCCACTGGGGCGACCGCTCCGCGAGCACCGTGAGAGCCAACTTGCTGGCGATGTTGCCTCCTGCGTGGCCGCCCATCCCGTCGGCAACCATGCATACGAATGGCGCCGTCGGCGCGAAATCCATTGTGGCGAGCGCTCCGTCGTGCGACTGGCACAACCATCCCGCGACAAGGACGGCATCTTCGTTTCGCTTCCTACGTAGCCCGACGTCGGTGAAGGCGAGCACTCTGAGCCGAATCACCCCTCCATCCTTCCGCAATACCGGCCCCATCGGGAGCACCTTCTCGGAGCGCGCCGTTGGCGCCGAACGGTTTCGGAACGAAAGCGGCGCCCACCCCGAAGGGTGAGCGCCGCTTTGCGACTGGATTCAGCTCACTTAGGCGATCGCCGTAGGCATCCGTACTAGGGCTGCCTACTTGATGATCTTGGTCACGCGGCCTGCGCCGACGGTCTTGCCGCCCTCGCGGATCGCGAACCGCAGACCGTCATCCATGGCGACGGGTTGGATCAGCTTGACTGTGATGTCGACGTTGTCGCCGGGCATCACCATGTCGGTTCCGTCCGGCAGCGTGACGACACCGGTCACGTCCGTGGTGCGGAAGTAGAACTGCGGACGGTAGTTCGTGAAGAACGGCTTGTGACGTCCGCCTTCCTCCTTGGACAGGATGTAGACGCTGCCCTCGAAGTCGGTGTGCGGCGTGGTGGTGCCGGGCTTCACGACGACCTGGCCGCGCTCGACGTCCTCACGCTTGACACCGCGGATCAGCAGACCGACGTTGTCACCCGCCTGGCCCTCGTCGAGCAGCTTGCGGAACATCTCGACACCGCTGTCGGTGGTCTTCGTGACGGTCGGGCGGATGCCCACGATCTCGACTTCCTCGTTCACCTTGACGATGCCACGCTCCACACGACCAGTGACCACGGTGCCGCGGCCGGTGATCGTGAAGACGTCCTCGACGGGCATGAGGAACGGCTTGTCGGTCTCGCGAACCGGATTCGGGATCGACTCGTCGACCGCGTCCATCAGGTCCTCGACGGACTTGACCCACTTCGGGTCACCCTCGAGCGCCTTGAGCGCCGACACCTGGATGACGGGGGCGTTGTCGCCATCGAAGCCCTGGCTGGAGAGCAACTCGCGAACCTCGAGCTCGACGAGCTCAAGGATCTCTTCGTCGTCAACCATG
>JAOPVI010000172.1 GCA_025966225.1 Mycobacterium sp.
GGCGACTGGGCGTATGGATCGCCGCTTTCGTTTCCACCTGCATGCACCACACCCCCGGACCACGCTTGAGGGCCACTCTAAGTGTGCTGGGCCACTTACGCAGTCGAATGAGCGGCCGGATGTAGGCATTTGCCCGATTTCACCAAGAGTGACTACCTCCCGGGATAACTGAGAGTGTGGCGTTCAGTGATTCCGACTAAGCGCAGAACCGAAGATTTTCTCCGCGGCAAGCGCAGCGAGATCGCTCAAGACCTGAACGTGGCCCGTGCCCCACAACCGCGGCTTGGTGTCGAATACACACAGCGTGCCGATGGCGTTGCCATCGTGATCCATCAGAGGTATGCCGAGATAGGCGGCCACGGTGCCGTCGCGGACCGCTGGATGGTTCTTGAATACCGGGTCCACTCGCGCGTCCTCGAGAATCAACGCCGCACCGTTTGCCACGGCATATTGGCAGACGGATAGCTCGAGTGGCGTCTGCGTTTCCTGTGCGGACGTACCACCCATACCGACCGAGCTCTTGAAGAATTGCCGGTCGACATCTATTAAGGACAACGCTGCGTGCGGGGCGTCCAGCGCGTCGGCGGCCGCGCGGGTAATTCGGTCGTAGACGGCTTCCGGCGGCGAATCCAGCAGCCCGGTGGCATACAAAGAGCGCAGCCGGTTGGGGTCGGTTATGGCCGCAGTTACGTCCGGCATCTCAGTCTCAGCAAACACCCCGGAGTCGGAGAGGTGGACCAGGAGCTCCTTGATCGAAGGATTGTCGGCTCGCCTCTGCTCGGCCACCATCTGCCTTGCCACGGCGCGAGCCACGTAGGTGTCGACGCCCTCGCCGGCGTCTCGCGCACACTCCTGGAGCATGCCGTTGAGCCAATCGTCGAACGCTGCAAGCTCGCTGGTCACCCGCATACGGTATCTGAAATTCGCAGGGTAACTGGCCAAAAGAGGTGCAGGGGTTCGGGTGGACCATCGGCGACGTAGCCTTGGAGCCACCGCGACGGTCAGGAGGGGATGTGCCAGTAGCGCGGACGAGCGGCCGCCCCGTCGATCTCCTCTTCGACGCTCGGCATGTTCGCCAGAGCGGCATAGGTACCTACATCCGCACCCAACTTCCTCACCTGGAGGAGGCTGCGGCTCGCAACCATGTCTCCCTGGCGGTGTTGGCCGACCAGCACACCCTCCCTGAGCTCCGCCCAAGCACTGAAGTCGTCCTCGCGTCCCCCTCGTCGGCCGTGATGTACTCCCCCGCCGAACAGCTGGTGTGGGCTCGTGCGTTCGAAGTAGCGCGTCCCCGCGCGGTGTGGCTGCCGCACTACCCCTATCCGTTGGCCCGATTGTTGCCCGGTAATCACCGGATGTTGACCTATGTCACCGTGCACGACACCATTCATCTTCTGCCGCGGAGCGTCAGCGGACAGAGCTGGGCCCGCCGCGTGTATGCGCGCGCGATGCTGAGTGCAGACTCCCGCTTGTGTCGCCGAATTTTCACGCCGTCTGAAGCGACGGCGGCGACATTAAAGAGCATCGCGCGATCCGCACAGGTCCTGGTGACGCCGATACCCGTGGATGAGGTCTGGTTCGAGCCCGCGCACCCCAGCCTGTCGCCGATCAGCGGCCGATTCCTGCTGTATGTCGGAAACACCAAGCGCCACAAGAACCTTCCGCTTCTGCTGGAGGCATTCTCCTGTCTTGCCGACACCATTTCACAGAAACTGGTGATCTCCGGAGGAGGCACCTCCCTCCGTTCGCTGGACGAACGGGTCCGCCGACTCGCTGAGGACAATCCGGACCGGGTAGTGGTGATTGGGCAACTCGACTTCGCTGTGCTGCGCGCGCTGATCGCGTCGGCGGACTTGTTGATCATGCCGTCCCTGTACGAGGGTGCCGGATTGCCGCCGTTGGAGGCCATGGCCTCGGCCACGGCCGTGCTGTCGTCGGACATTCCGGCACTTCGAGAGACCTGCGGCGACGGTGCCGATTATTTCGACCCTCACGACCGCGACGGATTGGCGCATCTGATTCGCACGTACTGCGCCGATGACGTGGCGAGAGCTTGCTTGGCTTCGCGGGGTCACTCCCATGTGGTCAAGCGCCAGCAGCAGATCTGCGCTACCGCTGCAGCCGACGCCATATGTACCGAACTCATCAACAGCCGACAATGATGATGTCGAGGCGCGGGCTACTGGCCAGCGTGCCTGGCATAGCAGCCGCCTTGGCCGTGCTCGCTGGTCACCAGCTGTACGTTGGGCACACCATCGACGTCCGGGATTTCGGCGCCAGAGGTGACGGGGTCACCGATGACTCGCAGGCGATTCAGGACGCCGTCGCGGCACTGCGATCGAATGGCAAGTTACATTTCCCAAGAGGCACCTACCGATTCGCGCAGCGTCGGCCACTCGGTGCAGCGGCCATCGTCATCGCCGGGGTCTCGGATGTCGACATCGAGTTCGAGCCCGGCGCCGAGCTTCTCATGGACAATCTCGACCCGACCTCACACACCGGCACCAGCCACGGCCTTCTAGTGCGTGGGCCGGCATCGCGAATCTCGTTGCGCAATGTGAACATCCGGTGGGCGGCCGGTGCGAAGCGGTCGCTCGGCGACGGCATCAGGGTGGTGGGCTGTCCCGCCTCTGGCGCAGTGCCGAGCGGCTGGTCCGGGCCGCGGGCACCCGTTACCGGGATTACCTTGTTGGACTGCGTCGTTCGAGCCAGTCCGCAGGCTGGGGCGATCATGCTCGGGGTATCGGACATCACCGTGACTGGCCTGCGGGTGGCCGACACCGGCGCGGATGGCTTGCATTTCAATGCCTGCCGACGAGCCAGGATCGACGACTACGGCGCGGTCAACACCGGCGACGACGGATTGGCACTAGTGACCTACTTCGCGCGCCGGTTCTCGTTCGACAGCGCCGCGCATACCTTCTCGTTCCCCGCTCTGAACGATTGGTCCAACGCCGACTTCGCCATTGGCGACGTCAGTGTCGTCGGAGGCAGGGCAAACGGAGTCCGGATCGCGGGAGCGAACCGGGTCACCGTCGGGGGGCTCCGGGTCGTCGGGGTGCGATCCGGCTCGGCGGTGATGCTCGACTCTGCAGAACCGGGCACAGACGTCGGCTGGAACTACGTAGCCAGCCGCGCCGTGCGCGTCGATGATGTCAGTGCGACCAGCTGCGACACGGGAATTCACCTCCTGGCACGACCGGGCGGGCCCGGT
>JAOPVI010000185.1 GCA_025966225.1 Mycobacterium sp.
CCCGGGCACGGTGTCGTCAATGCGAAGCGTCCCACCGTGTTTGATGACCACCTGCTTGACGATCGCGAGGCCAAGTCCGGAGCCGGGCAACGCCCGCGCCAAGGTCGATCGGTAGAACCGCTCGAAGACCAGGCGGCGCTCCTCGAGCGGGATCCCTGGCCCGTGATCGCAGACCACGAGTTCGGCGTGAATCGGGTCGATCTGCGTCAAGCGAACGACGACGCTCCCACCGGTTGGGCTCCACTTCGCGGCGTTGTCGAGCAGGTTGAGCACCGCCCGGGACAGGCCTGGCGCGTCACCGTCGACCTGCCAATCGGTCAGCGCGACGTCGAACTCGATGTCGTTGCGGCGCCGACGAACTCGCTCGAGACTGCGGTCGATTACCTCCGCCAGGTCGACGGGCTCGTGAACCGTGACGCTCGCGTCATCCCGAGTGAGGTCCATCAAATCGCCGACCAACGTCGACATCTCTTCGATCTGCGCAATCACGTCCGACTGCAGCCCGGCCATTTCCTCGTCGGGCAGCCGCGGTGCGCCGGGCCTCATCGAGGCCATCAGCAATTCGACGTTGGTACGCAACGACGTCAGCGGCGTGCGCAACTCGTGGCCCGCGTCGGAGACCAACCGAGCCTGCCGGTCCCGAGACTCGGCGAGCCCACGCAACATCTTGTTGAACGCCTCGGTGAGGCGGGCCAGTTCGTCGCTGCCGTGGACGGGGATCGGCCGGAGATCGTCGGTACGGGCGACGCGTTCAGCCGCGTCGGTCAACCGGGCCACCGGCCGCAGGCCCGTCCTGGCCACCGTCCCGCCCGCGATCGCCGCCACTGCCATGCCGACCCCGCCGACGATCAGCAGGATGGTCCCCAATCTGTTGAGCACCTTGCTGGTGGGCACCATGTCCTTGGAGAGCAGTAGCGAGCTGCCGTTGGAGAGGTGAATGGCCAGTACGCGCTGGTAGTTGGTGGTCCGCAGGGACCAGAGCAGTTCGCCCTGAATGACTTCCTTCTCCGGCTGCCCCAGCGGAAGCGTCTGGCCTTGCTGGTTGGTGGCGTAAATGGCGCGACCCGGGTTCACCAGCATCGCGTTGACATCGGAGTAGGCGGTGCCTTCGATGGCCTTGCCGGGGTCGGCCGCCAGCGACCCGCTCTCGATCAGCAGCCGCGCCCGAGTCTGCAGCTGATTGTCGATGTCCTGGTAGAGCGCGCGTGACACCACGACGTACACCGCAACGGCCATGAGCACGACGACCATGGCCACCATCGACATGGCCAGCAGCATCACCCGCCAGCGCAGCGACACCGAACTGGCGTCGTGAAGTCCGGCCGTGCTGACGTCGGTGGCCCGCCGCTCGCGCGCCCGCCACCAGAACGGCGACCTGGTCGTGACCATCAGGGTGGCGTCTCGCGCAGCACGTAACCCACACCTCGCACGGTGTGGATCAAGCGCGACTCGCCCTCGGCTTCCGTCTTGCGTCGCAGATACCCGACGTACACCTCGAGCGCGTTGCCTGACGTCGGGAAGTCGAAGCCCCAGACCTCTTCGAGGATCCGGCTTCGGGTCAGCACCCGGCGCGGATTGGCAATGAGCATCTCCAACAAGGAGAACTCCGTGCGGGTGAGGCTGATCTGCCGCTCGCCACGCGTCACTTCGCGGGTCATCGGATCAAGGCTCAGATCGGCGAACGTCATCGTGGCCGACTCGGTCCGGTCGTCGAATGCCGTCCGACGCAACAGCGCGCGCATCCGGGCCAAAAGCTCTTCGAGCGCGAACGGCTTTGGCAGATAGTCGTCGGCGCCTGCGTCGAGCCCAGCCACCCGTTCGGAGACCGAATCACGCGCCGTCAGCACCAGGATCGGCAGGTCGTCGCCCGTGCTGCGCAGGTGCCTGCACACCTGGAGCCCGTCCATCCGGGGCATCATCACGTCCAGCACGAGGGCATCGGGGCGTTCGCTCGTAATCATCTCGAGCGCTTCCTGCCCGTCTTGAGCCAGGTCGACCGTATAACCGTTGAACGCGAGTGAGCGGCGCAAGGATTCGCGTACCGCGCGATCGTCGTCGACGACAAGAATGCGCACAGCCACAGTGTCAACCCACTATCTGAGAGCGACCTGAGAGGCGCGCCGCTGCGTTAGCGGCGAATTGGACTAGCGACGGTCGAGGTTGAGCAGGCCGAGGCGGGCGGCCTTGAGCAGGCGACGCGGCACCTTGTGCTGCTGACCGGCGACCGTCACGCCGACGAGTTCGGGCTTCTCGGCCTTCCACTGCGCGCGGCGGCTACGGGTGTTCGAGCGCGACATCCGGCGCTTGGGCACAGCCATGATCGGGTCTCCTCGTGAACGGGGTACTAGGTTGTCAGCCGCGCGAACGTTCCGGCGTCGGCAAGTGCACTTCAGGATAGCCGCTGAGGTGCTCAGCCTCCAAAAACGGGCGCCGCGGTTCAGGCCGGTGCAGTGTCCCGCACGACGCACAACACGACCAAGTCACGGGTGACGTAGGTGTTTTGAGTACCCGAGCCGCACTGCACCTGATGTTGGACGTGCTCCGTGACCCGATAAGTGCGGTCCGGATCCGTGCACGACACGGCGCCGACGTTGATCAGGTCATAGTTGTCGATGTAGTAGCTGCTCGGGATGAATCCGACCCGAGTGGCCATACACATCCCGACCGGGAACTCGGCTGCCATGCCCGAAGAACGGGGGCCGGCCATGGCAGGTGCTGCCAGACCGACGGCGAGCACCGTCGCGGCGACGGCGGCGGATGCACCCAAGAGGCGAATCATGAAGCGACTATAGAACCGCGGTTGGCGGTGGGGCGCCCGATTCGGAATGTGGCAATCCACAAGGTTTTCGCCCGCGGTCGCGAGCCGAGCGCACAATCGACTCGTGCAAGCCGGAGGCCCTTGACGCGGTACCGGCGGTACACAGTAACCTACCGGTTGGTTGGGAGCGCAATGACTGCGATGGGAGTGCTGTGACGGCTGCGGAGGGCAGGAGCGAAGCGACCCGGGATGTTGGGCGCGTGCGGATCGGCAACTGCTCTGGCTTCTACGGCGACCGGCACGCCGCGATGCGCGAGATGATCACCGGCGGCGAGTTGGACTACGTGACCGGCGACTATCTGGCCGAACTCACCATGTTGATCCTGGCCCGCGACCGCGCCAAGCACCCCGAACGCGGCTACGCCAAGACGTTCCTCACGCAGTTGGAGGAATCGCTCGGCCTCGCCATGGAACGCGGCGTGAAGATCGTGACCAACGCGGGCGGGCTGAACCCCGCGGGCCTCGCGTCGGCCGTCCGGGCGATTGCAGCGCGGCTGGGCCTGTCGGTCAACGTTGCGCACGTCGAGGGCGACGACCTCATCTCCCGCGCCACCGACCTCGGGTTCGGCACCCCACTCTCGGCGAACGCCTACCTCGGCGCATGGGGCATCGTCGACTGCCTCAACGCAGGGGCGGACGTCGTGGTGACCGGGCGGGTCACCGATGCCTCCGTCATCGTCGGGCCTGCGGCCGCGCACTTCGGCTGGACCCGCACGGACTACGACGCGCTGGCAGGCGCGGTCGCCGCGGGCCATGTCATCGAGTGCGGCACCCAGGCCACCGGAGGGAATTTCGCCTTCTTCACCGAGATTCCGGACCTCTCGTATCCGGGGTTCCCGCTGGCCGAGATCGAGGTTGACGGGTCGTCGGTGATCACCAAACACCCCGGCACCGGCGGGCTGGTCAGCACCGACACCGTCACCGCTCAATTGCTCTACGAGATCGGGGGTGCGCGCTACGCCAACCCCGACGTCACGCTGCGGGTGGACAGCATCGCGCTCGAGCAGGACGGCCCGGACCGGGTGCGCATCCGCGGCGTACGGGGTGAACCGCCGCCTCCGACGCTCAAGGTTTCGCTGAACGGCATCGGCGGCTTCCGCAACGCAGCCACCTTCGTACTCACCGGGCTGGACATCGACGCCAAGGCCGACCTGGTGCGCCGTCAACTCGAGGCGGGCCTGACGGTGAAGCCCGCCGAGCTCGAGTGGACGCTGGCGCGCACCGACCATCCCGACGCGGACACCGAGGAGACCGCCAGCGCCCTGTTACGGTGCGTGGTCCGCGACGCCGATCCGGCCAATGTCGGACGTCAGTTCTCCTCTGCCGCAGTCGAACTCGCGCTCGCCAGCTATCCAGGGTTCACGACGACCGCACCGCCGTCCGATGGCCAGGTCTACGGCGTCTTCACCGCGGGCTACGTCGACGCCACCGCGGTTCCCCACGTCGCAGTGCACGCCGAAGGCAGCCGCACAGACATCGCCGCGGCCACCGAGACCAAGGTGCTCGAGCCGGTCGGACCCTTCGCACTGCCCGAACCACTCCCCTTCGGACCGACGCGTCGCGTCCCGCTCGGCACCATCGCAGGTGCCCGCAGCGGCGACAAGGGCGGCAACGCCAATGTCGGGGTCTGGGTGCGCACCGGCCGGCAGTGGCAGTGGCTGGCCCACGCGTTGACCGTCGAGAAACTGCGCGAACTGCTTCCCGAGACCGCCGACCTGACCGTTACCCGCCACCTGTTGCCCAACCTGCGGGCGGTGAACTTCGTCATCGAGGGCATCCTCGGGGAGGGCGTCGCCTACCAGGCCCGCTTCGACCCCCAGGCCAAGGGCCTCGGCGAATGGCTTAGAGCCCGCTACCTCGACATCCCGGAGGAATTCGTTTCGTGAACATCTGGACCACCCCCGAACGGGAAGCACTGCGAAAGACGGTGCGCGACTTCGCCGAACGCGAGATCCTGCCGAACGTCGACGAGTGGGAGCGCACCTGCGACCTGCCCCGCGAACTGCACCGCAAGGCAGGCCAGGCCGGGCTACTCGGCGCGGGCTTCCCGGAAGCGGTCGGCGGTGGCGGCGGCGACGGTGCCGACGCCGTGATCATCTGCGAGGAGCTACATCAGGCAGGCGTCCCAGGCGGCGTGTTCGCCTCGCTGTTCACGTGCGGTATCGCAGTGCCGCACATGATCGCCTCCGGTGACCAGCGACTGATCGACACCTACGTCCGACCCACGCTGAGTGGCGAGAAGATCGGCTCGCTGGCCATCACGGAACCCGGTGGTGGCTCCGACGTCGGGCACCTCACGACGAAGGCAGTCCGGGACGGCGACGACTACGTCATCAACGGCGCCAAGACCTACATCACCTCCGGGGTCCGAGCCGACTACGTGGTGACCGCCGCGCGCACCGGCGGGCCTGGGGCAGCGGGGGTTTCGCTCATCGTCGTCGACAAGGGCACACCCGGCTTCGAGGTCACGCGGAAGTTGGAGAAGATGGGGTGGCGGTCGTCGGACACCGCGGAACTGTCCTACACCGACGTGCGGGTGCCGTCGGCCAACCTGATCGGCGCGGAACACAGCGGGTTCCTGCAGATCGCCGCGGCGTTCGTGTCCGAGCGGGTCGGGCTCGCCGCGCAGGCCTACGGGAGCGCGCAGCGCTGCCTCGACCTCACCGTCGAGTGGTGCCGCAACCGGGAAACCTTTGGCAGGCCCTTGATCTCGCGTCAGTCCGTCCAGAACACGCTGGCCGAGATGGCGCGGCGAGTCGACGTCGCCCGGGTGTACACGCGTCACCTGGTGGAGCGTCAGCTGGAGGGAGACACCAACCTCATCACCGAGGTGTGCTTCGCGAAGAACACCGCAGTCGAGGCAGGCGAGTGGGTGGCGAACGCGGGCGTGCAGCTGTTCGGCGGCATGGGCTACATGGCCGAATCCGAGATCGAGCGGCAATACCGCGACATGCGCATCCTGGGCATCGGCGGCGGCACCACCGAGATCCTGACCGGCCTCGCCGCCAAGACGCTCGGCTTCCAGTCATGACGGCCCTGAAGTCCGTCATCGATCCGCGCTCGGCTGCCTACTCGGACGCCGCCGAGGCCATGACGGCCAAACTGACCGAACTCGAGGCCGAGCAGGTCAAGGCCCTTGCAGGTGGAGGCGCCAAGTACGTCGACCGGCACCACGCCCGCGGCAAACTGACCGCGCGGGAACGCCTCGAACTGCTGCTCGACCCAGACTCGCCGTTTCTCGAACTCAGCCCACTGGCCGCATGGGGCACCGACTTCACCGTCGGCGCCAGCGTGGTGGCAGGAATCGGCGTCGTCGAAGGCGTCGAGTGCCTGATCGTCTCCAACGATCCAACGGTCAAGGGCGGCACCAGCAATCCGTGGACGCTGAAGAAGATCCTGCGCGCCAACCAGATCGCGTTCGAGAACCGGTTGCCGGTCATCTCGCTGGTGGAGTCGGGCGGCGCGGACCTGCCCACCCAGAAGGAGATCTTCATCCCGGGCGGTCGGATGTTCCGCGATCTGACCCGGCTGTCGGCGGCGGGCATCCCGACCATCGCGCTGGTCTTCGGGAACTCGACGGCAGGCGGCGCCTACATCCCTGGCATGTCCGACCACGTCGTGATGATCAAGGAGCGGTCCAAGGTCTTCCTGGCCGGGCCACCACTGGTGAAGATGGCCACCGGCGAGGAGTCCGACGACGAGTCGCTTGGCGGCGCCGAGATGCACGCCCGCACTTCGGGTCTGGCCGACTACTTCGCCGTCGACGAACTCGACGCCATCCGCATCGGGCGCCGCGTCGTGGCCCGGCTGAATTGGCACAAGCAGGGCCAGGCGCCGGGTCCGGTCACCGAGCCACTGTTCGACGCCGACGAACTCGTGGGCATCGTGCCGTCGGATCTGCGCATCCCGTTCGATCCGCGCGACGTGATCGCCCGTATCGTCGACGGCTCCGACTTCGACGAGTTCAAGCCGCTCTACGGTGGGTCCCTGGTCACCGGATGGGCCACCCTGCACGGCTATCCGATCGGCATCCTGGCCAACCATCGTGGGGTGCTGTTCAGCGAAGAATCGCAGAAGGCCACCCAGTTCATCCAGCTGGCCAACCGCGCCAACACGCCACTTCTGTTCCTGCACAACACGACCGGCTACATGGTCGGCAAGAAGTACGAGGAAGGCGGGATGATCAAGCACGGCTCGATGATGATCAACGCCGTGTCCAACTCGACCGTGCCGCACATCTCGCTGCTCATCGGCGCCTCCTACGGCGCGGGCCACTACGGCATGTGCGGGCGGGCATACGACCCCCGGTTCCTGTTCGCCTGGCCGAGCGCCAAGTCGGCGGTGATGGGCGGCGCCCAACTGGCCGGGGTGCTGTCGATCGTCAGTCGCGCCGCCGCCGAGGCCCGCGGCCAACAGGTCGACGAGGAGGCCGACGCCGCACTACGCGCCGCGGTCGAGGCGCAGATCGAAGCCGAGTCGCTGCCCATGTTCCTGTCCGGGCGGCTTTACGACGACGGTGTCATCGACCCTCGCGATACCCGCACCGTGCTGGGAATGTGTTTGTCCGCCATCGCCACCGGCCCGATCGAGGGGACGTCGAACTTCGGCGTCTTCAGGATGTGAGCGCGCACATGCCAGCAGAGGGAGCAAGATGATTCAGCGAGTGCTGGTCGCCAATCGCGGGGAGATCGCCCGCCGCGTGTTCGCCACCTGCCGCCGCCTCGGCATCGGTACCGTCGCCGTCTACACCGAACCCGACGCGGCAAGCCCCCACGTAGCAGAGGCCGACGCCCGAGTACGCCTCGACGGCCGCAATGGCTACCTCGACGCGGCACAGCTGATCGACGCTGCGCGCGCCTCGGGTGCCGACGCGATCCACCCCGGGTACGGATTCCTCTCGGAGAATGCGGAATTCGCCGCGGCCGTGCAAAAGGCCGGGCTGACCTGGATCGGCCCGCCGGTCCCCGCCGTCCAGGCGATGGGCTCCAAGATCGAGGCCAAGAAGATGATGGCCGCCGCTGGCGTGCCGGTGCTCGACGAACTCGACCCGGATACCGTCACCGCCGAGCAGCTACCGGTGCTCATCAAGGCGTCGGCAGGCGGCGGTGGCCGGGGCATGCGGGTGGTTCGCGAACTGGCCGAACTACCAGGGCAAGTGGCGGCCGCGCAACGCGAGGCCCAGTCCGCGTTCGGCGACCCAACGGTGTTCTGCGAGCGCTACCTCGCGACCGGGCATCACGTCGAGGTCCAGGTGGTGGCCGACGAACACGGCACCGTATGGTCGGTCGGCGAACGCGAATGCTCGATTCAGCGCCGCCACCAGAAGATCATCGAGGAGGCGCCGTCGCCGCTCGTCGAGCGCACTCCGGGGATGCGGGCCAAGCTCTTTCACGCTGCGCGGCTGGCCGCCGAGGCCATCGGCTACACGGGCGCGGGCACCGTCGAGTT
>JAOPVI010000230.1 GCA_025966225.1 Mycobacterium sp.
AGCGACCCACCGGCGACCCGATGCGGACCATCATCAACCGCGGAATGGTGCCCAGCCGCGACGGCTACGACTACCTCTTCGAGTTCTGCAATCGCAACAAGCGGGGCATCTGCCTGGACGTCGAAACCGAGCGCGGGCGTGAGGTTTTCGAACGCTTGGTGCGCTGGGCGGAGGTCTACGTCACCAACCAGCTGCCGCGGGTACGACGCAAGTTGCGCACCGAGCCCGTCAACCTGATGGCCATCAATCCCAAGCTCGTCTACGCCAAGGGCCACGGGCAGGGCCAGCGCGGCGACGACGCAGAAGCCGGTGGCTACGACGGGGTGTCGTATTGGGCTCGGGGCGGTGTCGCGCACGTGCTCACCGCGGCCGATGCATCCCGACCGGTGCAGCAACGTCCGGCCCTCGGCGACTTCCCCACCGGAATGTTCCTGGCGGGAGGAATCTGCGCAGGTCTCGTCCATGTGCTGCGAACCGGGAAGGGCATCGTCGTCGACTCGTCATTGCTGGCCAGCGCGGCATGGGCGCTGGCGCCGGATCTTGCCTACGCCTCGTTGACGGGCGAGCAGATGCCAACGCGGCCAGAGGAGCTGATGTCACCGCTGATGCGCCAGTACCGGACCGTCGACGGGTACTGGGTGGCACTGATGATGATCGACGAGGGGCGCAGCTGGGTGCCATTGTGTGCGGCGCTCGGTATCGACGGTTTCGACGAGCACGGCGTCGACGCGGAATCGCGCAAGGCGGTGTGGCCGCAATTGTTGGAACGCATCGGGCTGGTGGTCGGTTCCTTGGACCGCGGCACCCTCACCCAGAGGCTGCGGGCCCACGATTGCATCTTCTCGTTCTTCTCCACTCCGACAGACGTGCTCGCTGACGCCGCCACGATCGACAACGGGTATTTGATGACCCACCCCGATCAGCCGGACCTACGGCTGGCGGCTGCGCCCGTTCAATTCGACGATCAGCAGCATGAAGTGCATCGCGCCGCCCCGGCCCGCGGCGAGCATTCGCGCGAGATCCTCGGGGAACTCGGCTATTCCGAGTCGGACGTTGCGGACCTGTTCGAGGACGGGGTGGTGAGCGAATCTGACGACGCGACCCGCCGTTGAGCCGTCGCAGGATTCACATCCGGCGATACGGCCCCATCGGGTATCCGTCAGGTGATGGCGCCTTCGATCTTCAGTTCGATCAGGTCGTGGTCGTCGATGCCCAACTCCCGCAGCACCTCGTCGGTATGTTCGGCGAACATCGGTGCCCGAGTCAGATGTGCGGCCGCTTCGTCGAACTTCACCGGGTTGGCCACCAAACGCTGTTCGTTGCCTTGGGCGTCCCGGACGTCGGCAATACGCCCGTTGGCGATCAGCGCCTCGTCGTTGGCGACCTCCCAGGCATCCTGCACCGGAGCCCATTGCCCACCAAGCTGATTCAACAGCCGCGTGCACTGCTCGAAGGTCCGCGCACCGATCGCATCGGCAAGCAATGCGGTCGCCTCGTCGCTGTAGGTGGCCAGCGATTCCAGGACGGCGAACCGCTCGTCGACCGCCGCCTCGGCCAAGCCGAACACCCGGCACACCGGAGCCCAATAACGGGTCGGCTGCAACATCGACAGCTGAATGAAGCGACCGTCCGAACACCGGTAGGCCCCGGTCAGGGGATTGCCCGGCGCCTGGGTGCGATGGTCGATCTTCGGCAGCGGACAACCGTAGAGCAGGGCCAGGTTGACGTTGGACTGGTTGGCCCACGCGCCGACCGCCAACAGCGACACGTCGATGACGGAGGTTTGGCCGGTCGCCTGCCTACCGTAGAGGGCCGCGGCGACCGCGCCCGCGATGGTGATGCCGCCGATGTTGTCGCCGAACGCGCCCGCGGGCATCCCCGTCGGCACCTCAGCGTCCGTCGGCGTGACACCGTCGGCGTTGCCCGCGCGCGCCCAGAACGCCGTCGTGTCGTGCGCACCCGTCTCGCGGTCGGGCCCTTCGCTTCCGAAGCCGCTGCCCGCGACGTACACGATCGCCGGGTTGATGCGCCGGATCTCGTCGAGATCGATGCGAAGCTTGGCCCGCGCCTGAGGCAACAGATTGGTCAGGAAGACGTCGCTGCGCCGGACGAGTTCCTCGAACACCGGCCGAGTCTGGTTCAGCGCGAGCGACATTCCGACGCTGCGCTTGCCGCGGTTGGGCGCCTCGACCATGGGCGAGAACAAGACTCCCGGCGTGGTGGCGGAGCGACCGGCGACGGTGACCAGTCCACGCTGCGCATCGCCGGTCACCGGGTTCTCGATCTTGATGACGTCGGCACCCCAGTCGGCCAGCACCGCGCCCGCGGAAGGCACGAAGGTGAACTGCGCGACCTCGAGGACGCGCACACCAGTCATCGGCTTCTGCATCTACCCGCCACTCAATCGTCGATTTCGGCTGGATGGACATCCATCAACATAGATTACTAGGTAACAATTGTCACGACGCGTACGTTCGCAATCCCGGCAAGCTGCAGGACGTCGATCCGCGCCTCGCAGTCGTGACCGGAGAGCTATCCGCCCAGTTCCGCAAAACCGTTGCTGATGCTGGTGGCATCGCTGGCATCCACGACGAGCCCGACCGCGTCGGGAGAGCCGAGTTCGGTCAGTCTCGCCAGCGTCTCGTCGAGCGCCTCGCGTCCCCGGGCCATGACCGCCACTCGGGCGCCGTCGGCGGCGAAGCACTCGGCGGCGGCGGCCAGTCCCAGGTCCATGTCAGTCTCCGTTTCCCACGCCGTAGCGCCTGAGTTCATGGACCAGCATCCCGTCGACGGTGGCGGCCGGCGGCTCCGGCAGCTTGACCTGCTCGTCGCGAGAAGGCAGCAGCACCATCGCAGTACCAGGAGTCGTCACTTCGCCGCGCTGGTTCTCGCAGCGCACCGCGACGTGAACCTCGTTGCCTACGGCCGTGCGCTGCTTGTCAATGACTTCCCCGCGGACCCACGTCACGTCACCCTGGTAGTTGAACTTGCGATGCTCGCAGCGCAGTTTCCACAGCCAGCCGCCGTCGCCGATCCAGTCCGTCAGCAGGTGGCACAGCCAGGTCTCGCGCATCCCGCCGTAGTCATAACTGTTGGGCAGCCCGAGTTCTCGCGCGCGCTCGGGCTCCCAGTGCAGGCGCTGCACGGTGTCTGGGACGTTGAGACTGTTCGGGGGATACAGCCCCGGAGCCTTGCGGCGGACCCGGGCGGCGAGCCCGAAAGTCCCAGGGGGCGTGAGCTGCATCCCCCAGCCCATGTGCCACACCACGACGTCCGTCGTCGTCAGTGGGCCCTTGACCCGTTGGGGCAGTTGCTCGCCGATCTCGACGTCCTCGAAGTAGCGCGGCTGCGAACCACGATGCGCCTCGGCGGCGTAGGCGGCGTCGATCTCGGCAAGCTGCTCGGGGGTGTACGGCTGCTGCTCGAGCCGCTCCTTCGCCCGCTTCTTAGACGCGTCGCGCTCGGCGTTGATCCAGGTGCCACGCCGAACGGCGTGCATCTGACCATCGCCGGTGAAGTACAGGTAGTCGAGGGTGACGTGTGCGGTGCGGCCGCCGAAGCGCGACTCCTTCTCCTCGACGCCGACCTGCGCCTCCAGCACGCGACAGCGATCGCCGAGTTGCAGCGGTCGCCACCACTCGAACTCCATCACCGCCTGGTAGGACCCCAGCCCGGCGAAGGGGTCCCCCTTGAGCAGGGCCTTCGTCTCCGGGTCGGGCTTCGGTGCGGCGTCCTCGCCCATCGTGTAGAGGAAGGTCGGGGGCGCCACCAGCCCGCCCCAGCGCGTCCCCTCGGCGTAGTCGGGGTCGCAGTACAACGGGTTGTCGTCGCCGTAGCCGAAGGCAAAGTGGCGAACGCCGTCCCACGTCACTTCGTAGTTGTGCGGCTTGTTCTGCTGCGGGCGGGGGACGCCCAGCCGCAACCGGGAACGGGCGAACGCATCGTCGGTGAGCACACCGAACGCCTCAGCGGACTTTTCCGGAACTGTGTTCATCGAGGCCTCCCGGTCAGGCGTTGCGGATCGCTTCGGCAAGTACTCCTGGCGCGTCCAACATGACGAACGCAGCGCAGTCCGGGATCTCGATCAGCGTGGCGTTCGGGAAAGCGTCCCGAAGGCGGCGGGCGTGATCGAGCGGGAACAAGTCGTCCTCGGTGCCCCATGTCAGGGTCACGGGCCGGTCGAACGCCTCGATGGCGGGCGCGGCACGCAACGTGAGCGCGGGATCCAGTGATGCAGTGACCGCGACGGCGTCGCGGCGGGCAGCCGCACTGGTGGCGAAGGCTCCGAAGACCTCGCGCTGACGGTCCTTCCTCGGCGGCGTGTGACAGACGGACTTCAGGAAGAAGGCCTGTCCGGGACCGGTGGCCAGCAGCCGCAGAATCCCTCCACCCACGGCGGAACTCATCCGGCACAACTTGACGATCTGCACGAAGGACCCGGGCGGAAAGTGTTCGTAGCTATCGCAATTGGTGAGCACCAGCCGACCGATCCGCGACGTGTCCAGCGTCGGATCCCCCAGGGTTGACAGCACCAGGCCACCGCCGGTGTCGTTGGCCACCACGGTGACCTCGGTCAGCTCGAGCGCCTCCATGAAGTGCACGATGCGCTGCGACGCCGCTTCGGCGCCGAGGTCGGCACCATCGGTCTTCGTGTGGTGCGCACCCAGCGGCCAGGTGGGCACGATGCAGCGGAAACCGTCGCCGAGTTCGGCCACAACGTCGTTCCACACTGCACCGGCGACGTAGACGCCGTGCACGAAGAGGATGGTCGGTCCCGTCCCGGTTTCGGCGTATTCGACGTCCAAGCCGTCGACCTGCACCCGCTTGATGGTCATCTGACTCTCCTGTGTTCAATGCCCATGGAACTCGGCCTCCCGGCGGTCCCGGAAGGCCCGTACCCCTTCGCGGAAGTCGGCGGTGTCGACCAACGCCAGCTGGCCCTCGGCCTCGATGGCCTGTACTGATTCGAGCTCACGGAGCGTAGCGGCGGCCAGCGCGCGCTTGGTCCAGCCCAAGGACACGGTGGGCCCGCGGGCAACCGACTGCAGCACGTTCTCCAGCACAGTCTCGTAGTCGTCTGCGCCGGTGACGTGCGAGATCATCCCCCACTCGAACGCCGTTGTGGCTGAAACCCTTTCCCCGGTCATCGCCATGCGCCCATAACGCGCCCGGCCGATCAACCCCGGCAGCAGCGCGCTCGCGCCGCCGTCCGGCATCAATCCGACCTTGCTGAAGGCCAACTGGAAGTACGCCGACGGCGCGGCCACCACGAGATCGCACGCCAAGGCGAGCGGGCACCCGAAGCCCACCGCGGCGCCGTGCACGCCTGCCACGATCGGTTTGGGCGTAGTGGTGATCGCCCGCACGGCCCGGTTGGCGGCCTCGGCTGCGCCCGCGGTGTCACCGCCGGTCAGATCGCCGCCGGAACAGAACGCCCGCCCCGCGCCGGTGAGCAGTACGGCGCGCGCCGAGTCGTCGATCGCGGCATCGCCCAGCCGGGCCGTCAGCTCGTCGAGCATGGGGGTGTCGACGGCGTTGAGCTGCTCCGGCCGATCCAGTCGGATCCGCAGGACCGTGCCGTCGTGCTCGACCGAGATGCCCTTCATTGCAGGGGAATCACAGCCCACACCGGCGAGCCGGTCATAGGCCCAAGTCGCGGCCGATGATGTCCTTCATGATCTCGGTGGTGCCGCCGAAGATGGTCATGATGCGGTTGTCCATGTAGTCACGGGCCACCCGGTACTCCGTCATGTAGCCATAGCCGCCGTGCAGCTGCACGCAGCCGTCGATGACCTTCTTAGCGGTCTCCGTGCACCACCCCTTGGCCTTCGAGGCCTCGACCGCCGTCAGTTCATCGTCCACGACGGCCTGCAGGCACCGGTCGACGTACTGCTCGCCGATCTCGAGTTCGGTGTCCATCTCTGCCAACAGGAACCGGTTGTGCTGGAAGCTGCCGATCGGTTGACCGAAGGCCTTGCGGTCCTTCGCATATTGCAGTGTCTGACGCCAGGTTTCGCGGGCACCCGCGATGGCCGAGATGGCGATGGACAACCGCTCGGACGGGAGATTGGCCATCAAGTGGTAGAAGCCGCGCCCCTCCTTGCCGAGCAGGTTGGCCGACGGAACCCGGACGTTGTCGAAGTTGAGCTCCGCGGTGTCCTGGTAGTGCAGTCCCATCTTGTCGAGCTTGCGGCCGCGGGTGAAGCCCTCCATGCCCGCCTCGACCACGAAGAGGGTGAAACCCTTGTGCCCCGCCTCGGGATCGGTGCGACACACCACCACGACGAGGTCGCAGTTGATGCCCGACGAGATGAACGTCTTGGAACCGTTGACGATCCAGTCGTCCCCGTCACGCACGGCGGAGGTCCGGATGCCCGCCAGGTCGCTGCCCGCGCCGGGTTCGGTCATCGCGACGGCCACGATCAGTTCGCCGCTGGTGATGCCGGGGAGCCAACGCTGCTTCTGTTCGTCGTTGGCCAGTCCCGAGAAGTACGGACCCACCACGTCGTTCTGCAGGCTCAGCGCGGGCGCCGGACCGCCGTAGCGGGCGATCTCCTCGTCGATCACGGCGTTGAACCGGAAGTCGTCGACGCCGGCGCCGCCATGCTCCTCGGGCATGTTGAACCCGATCAGGCCGTACTTGCCCGCGGCGACCCACGCCGCACGGTCGACCAGGCGAGCGGACTCCCACTGCTCGGCATTGGGTTCGAGCTCGCGCTCGATGAAATCCCTTACCGTCTCGCGGAATTCCTCGTGCTCGGCCTCCATGACCAGTCGCTTCATCGGCTTAGCTCACTCTCCGTCCGGTCATCGCAGCTCTTCGCCGACGCGGCCCGACACTCGCGAGACGACTTGCGCCCCACGCCTTCTCAGCTCTCCATCGGGAACCGGGAGCACCACGGCACCCGTCGACTTGGACGGTAGCAGCACCTTGGCGGTGCCGCGCGTGGTGGTCTCGTCCCGCTGGCTGGTGGCGAAGACGTCGACTGACACCACGTCGTCGGCGCTTTTCCCCTTCGCGGTCACCGTGCCGGTACAGCGGTGCACGTCGCCGTGGTAGTTGAACCCGCGCATCTGAAGATCCAGTTCGGCCAGCCAACCGTCATCGCCGATCCAGTTGGTGAGCAGGTGGCTTACCCATGCCGCCCGCATCTGCCCGTAGTCGTAGGGTGCGGGTATGCCGAGTGCTTCTGCGCGGGCGGAATCCCAGTGCAGTCGCTGCACCACGTCCGGCACCCCGTACTCGTCGGGCTGATAGAACGCGGGCATGCGCTTGCGGAGCTGATGCGCGAACTTCAACGGTCCGACGCCGTAGCCGCCCCAGCCCCAGCCCATGTGCATCGAGATGACGTCGACGACGGTCAACGGGCCCTTGATGATTCCAGGCAGTTCGTCACCGACGGAGACGTCCTCCCACCACTGCGGGTCAGCGCCGCGTCGCACTTCGGCCTCGTACTCCGCCTCGACCTCCGCGAACTCCTCGGGGCTCCAGTGCTTGCGAGCGATGTCCTTGAGCTTGCCGGACTTCTTGGAACCCTGACGCTCGGCGTTGATGTAGGACTCGTCGCGCGTGGCGATGGGGTTGCCATCGGTGTCGACGTACAGATACCGGAACGTCTCCTTCACCGAGCGCCCGCCGGAGAACTCGCTCTCCTTGACTTGGACGTCGAGCGTGTAGTTCTCGGCCAGCACCGGCCTGCCCGCGTAGATCGGGCGGTACCACCTCCACTTCACGCCCGAGTAGTACTTGCCCGTCCCACGGAACAGGCCGCGGAACAACTTCTTTCGCTCGGGATCGGTGAACTTCGGCGTCTGATCGAGCCCTGTGGAGATGGGAAACGTGGGAGCCGCGATCTGCCCGTGCCAGCGGGTGTTCGGGCCGTAGGTCGAATCGTGGAACAGCGGGTTGTCGTCGCCGCAACCGAAGGCGAACTGAGTGATCGCATCGGAGGACGGCAGCTTGTTCCACGCCTCGTCACGCTGGAAGACCGGAATCCCGATCTGTGCCTTGGCCCGTTCGATGTCCTCGTCGGTGATCCGGCCCTCTTCGGCCGCGGCCTCGGCGGTCGACTTCTCGGTCGTGGTCATCGGTGCTCCTAGAACTTCAGCATGGCGCCCGCGTCGACCTTGAACTGCAAGCCGGTTACGTAGCGTGATTCGTCGGACGCCAGGAAGCAGACCGCATTCGAGATGTCGGAGGGCTCGACGTACGGCGTGGGCATGGCCTGCATGACAGGAAAGGCCAGCAGCGCATCGTCCCGAGTGGGCGACTCGAGGTCCGGCCGGAACTGCCGGTACATCGGAGCGCTGTTGAGCATGTCGGTGTTGACGTTGGTCGGATGAATGACGTTGGCGCGGATGGATTTTGGCGCCAGCTGCCCGGCCAGCTGAAGCGTGTAGGAGTCCACCAGCTGCTTGGCGTAGCTGTAGCCCGCGCCGCCGGGGCCCTGTGGCCCCCCGACACCCGGGGGCTGCGCGCCGGCGAGGAGCCCGGCGACCGACCCCGTGGTGATGATGGACGCGCCTTCTTTCAGGTAGGGCAGCGCGGCGTGCACCGTGTTGACGACCCCGATGAAGTCGACGTCGAAGGCATCGGCGAAGGCTTGTATCCCGAGGTTCGCGCCCAATGGACAGATGCCCGCATTCGCGACGACCACGTCGAGCTTGCCGCCGAATTCAGCGACGGCATTGGCGAGTTCGCGCACGATCGCGGCGCGGTCACGGACGTCGACCTCGGCGGTGTAGGCCTTACGTCCGGTCTTCTCGACCTCCAGGCCAGCCTCCTCGAGATCGCGCGGCGTCGCGAGCGGATACTCGTTGGTCTCGATGTCGTGGCAGATGTCGAAGAGGATGACGTCGGCCCCCTCCTCGGCCAACTTCACGGCGTGACTGCGGCCCTGACCGCGAGCGCCTCCGGTGACCAGAACCACTTTGTCCTGAACTCTTCCCATTTCTAGCGTGCCTTCCATACGGGTTGACGCTTTTCGGCGAAGGCCAGCGGGCCTTCTTTGGCGTCTTCGGACTTCAACAACTCGGTGAATGCACGGGTAGTGCGGTCCCACTTGGGTTCCTCCGCGGCGATGATGCCATCGTCGGCACCGTAGGCGACGCGTTTACTGGCCTGTACGGAGAGCGGCGCGTTGACGGTGATCCGCTCGGCGAGCGCCAACGCGGCGTCGACGACGGTGCCGTCGGGCACTACCTGATTGATCAGGCCCCACTTCAGGGCGTCGGCCGAAGACATGGGCTCGCCGGTGAACACCAATTCGAGTGCGACCTTGCGCGGCAACTGCTCGACGATGCGGAACACCCCGCCCGCGCCTGCGATCAGCCCCCGTTTCACCTCGGGCAGCCCGAAACTGGCACTTTCGCAGGCGACCACCAGATCGCTCGCCAGGGCAAGCTCTGAACCACCGCCGAGGGCGGTGCCGTTGACCGCGGCGATGGTTGGCTTGTCGATGAAGTGGTGTACATAGCCGGCGAAGCCCCATTCGGCGTGCTCGGCGTGATACAGGTTCTCGCCGCGTGAGATGGCCTTGAGATCCGCTCCCGCACAGAAGGACTTGTCCCCGGCACCGGTGATGACCACGGCCCACACGTCGGGATCGCGCTGTGCCTCCGCCAGTGCATCGCCGACCTCGGTGCTCACCGCGCCGTTGACGGCGTTGCGCGCCTCGGGCCGGTTGATGGTGATCAGTGCGACGTTGCCCCGCCGCTCGACCACGGCGGCTGGATTCTGTCCGTCAGCCAATTGAAGTTCCTCTCACGTGGGTTGCTCCTGCATGGCACCTAGCTCCTCGAGCATGGCGAGCAGCCGACGGCGGTCGACCTTCAGCGCCGCACCACGGGGCAGTTCGTCGACGACGAAGACGCGGGCGGGCACCTCGTAGGGCGTCAGCGCCGCCCGGCAGTGTTCGCGCAGCTGATCGCCGTCAACGGAAGCCCCAGGACGCAATTCGACTGCAGCGACCGGGATTTGACCCAACCGCCGGTCCGGTACGGGGGCGACGGCGGCGTCGGCCACCGACGGGTGCGTACGCAGTGCGCGGACCACGGTCTCCGGCGCCACCTTGAAGCCGCCGCGAATGATCACGTCGTCGGCGCGGCCGTCGATGTAGAGGAAGCCGTCGGCGTCGAGATGCGCAAGGTCGCTGGTGGTGATCCAGCCTCCGGCTCCGCCCGCCTGCGGCGTCGCGACCTGCAGTCTGCCGGGCTCGTTCGCGCCGAGCACCGCGCCGTTGTCGTCGACGATCTGCAACTGAACCCCGGGGAAGGCACGTCCGACACTGCCCTTCTTGTCGGCCCATCGCGCCTGGAAGTCCTTGACGGTCCATCCGGCCACCGCACCCGAGAACTCGGTCGCGCCGTACACCACGAGGATGGGGATGCCGTACCGCTCGAAGAACTCGTCGACCAGTTCGGGGTCGACGGCGCTGGTGCCCGCATTGATGGCGCGGATGCTCGCCAGGTCCTCGCGCGGGATGTCGGAGTCGAGCACCGACCTCATGGCCGCGGGCGGCAGCCCGGCGACGGCAGGCCGATACTCCTTGACCACGGCGTGCCAGCCCGGCACCGTGAAGCGATCGAGCATCGCAATCGGACGCGCGGCGACCAGCGACTGCAGCAACGACCACAGCCCCCCGATGTGGACGATGGGCAGCGTGACGAGGCCGACGGTGCCGGACAGCGCGGGTTTGGTGCCTGCGTCGGAACGCTCGTTGTGCCGCAGGGCCGACGCGAGGGAGGCCTCCAACTGCGCGCGGGTCAAGGGAATGCGTTTGGGGGAACCGGTCGTGCCCGACGTCAGCATCTCGATGGCGACCGTCGGATCACCGTGCGCGGCCGCCTTCGTACCCGTCACCCGCATGGCGAGTCCTTCTTCGTCAAGACTCCAGCCCGTCGCGCCGAGTTCGGCGACGGTCTTGTCGAAGATCTCTTCGGACCACAACGCGGGCGGAGCAAGGACGAACGACGCTTCCGACGCCGCAAGGTCGGCGCTGAGCCGCTCCGGTGGCTGCAGTGGACTGACGGTCACCAAGGTGCGACCGCCGCGGAAGATCGCGATGAGCGCTGCCACCGACTCCATGCGGTTCGCCAGCACGACGGCGACCCGCCCGCCCGAACCGCAACCGGCGGCGGTCAGTTCGCGGTCGATGTCTTCGATCAGCGATCTGACCGAACCCCACGACACCCATCGTCCGTCGCACTGCAGCATGCGGTCGTGATCATTGGCATCCCACAGTCGTCCCAACGCCTCGCGGATGCTCGTCATGGTCACTTCCGAGTCGATTTCGACGGCAATCGCCGTTCCATTAAACGTAGATGACATGGTTTACTAGGTCAACTTAGTGAAGGGGTTGCGATGGACTTCGGTTTGACCGACGAACAGGACCAACTCGCCGAGGCCGAGCGGGCCTGGCTCACGCGCCAAGATCCCGTCTCCAGAGTCCGCGCGACGCTGGACTCGGCGCCCATCACCATCGACCCCGCCGGGGTGGCCCATGCCGCGGAATCGGGCCTGCTGGCGCTGCTCACGCCCGAAATGGGCGGCAGCCACGTGGATCTCGGTGTCGTGGCCGAGGTCCACGGGTCCGCACTGAGCTCGTTGCCCATCGCCGACCTGGCCGTCGCCGCCTGGGTGCTGGACACCGTCGGAATGCCCCACGCGGAGGCCGCTGCGGCGGGCGAGGCCCTGGTCGGTCTGACGTTCGGCCCCACGGTGGATGCCGGCGGCGGCGCCCTGCGCCTTACCGGCGTCAGCAGCCCGGTGCCGATGGCCGCCGACATGGGCGCCATCGCCGTAGCCGGCCTGGTCGGCGAGCGGGAGTACCTGACGGTCCTCACCGCACCCGCGCAGTCCACCATGACCACGTTCGATCTGACCCGGTCGTGGGCGCGACTGGACCTCGACGTCACCATCGACGAATGGACGGAGCTGCCGCCGGGCACGCTGGCCCTGCTGCGCGATGCGCTCGCCGTGCACCGGGCGTTCGATGCGCTGGGGGCGGCCGCGCGACTGCTCGACACGACAGTGTCCTATGCGGGGCAGCGCGAGCAGTTCGACGCACCCATCGGCTCGTTTCAGGCCGTCAAGCATCACTGCGCAGACATGGCCCTCGCCGCGGAGGCCAGCCGGGCGACGCTGTGGGCCGCGGCGCTCGCACTGGACACCACGTCCGGCGCCGAACGAACCCGGGCCGCCTCGGCGGCGGCCGCCTACGCGAAGTCGGCTGCCGCTCGGGTGGCAGGCACGGCGCTTCAGGTTCACGGCGGCATCGGATTCACCTGGGAGCACGACCTTCACCTGTTCCTGCGCCGCATCAAGGTCGACGAGGCCTTCAACGGCACCGTCGCCGAACACCGCGCGGCTCTGGTCACCCGGTAGCGCGAGCAGACGCAAAAGCCCCTGAAGCGGCCCGAATGAGGGGCTTTTGCGTCTGTTCGTCCGGTCATTTGCGCGGCAGGCCCAGCCCGCGTTCGGCGATCAGGTTGCGCATGATCTCCGAACTGCCCCCCGCGATGGTGTAGGCCCGGGCATAGAGCCACTCGTCCTGCCAGCGACCGTCGTCGAGCACACCGGGGTCGCCTTCCACCAGAACACCTGTCTCGCCGCCGAGTTCGACGGCGAAGCGGGCGATCTCGAGATTCAACTCGCTGAACATCAACTTGGCCATCGCGCCGTCGTGCATGCGTTCGGTGCCCCGCAGCCAGCGCGTGAGGTTGGCGTAGGTCAGCGCCGACAGTGCCTCCACCTCGGCGCTGAACTCGCCGATCCGGTCGCGGACCCGATCGCTGTCGATGGCGGGGCGACCGTCGACGGTGACGCGCCGGGCAAGGTCGATGAGGCCGTCGACCGCCAGCCTGAGCTTGACCACGGCGGCGCCGACACTCGTTCGTTCGTGGGCCAGCGTGGCATTCGCGATCGCCCAGCCCTGACCCGGCAAGCCGATCATCGCCTCGGCGGGTAGCCGGACCGAGTCGAGGAACACCTCGTTGAAGTCCGAGGTGCCGGTGAGTTCGCGCAGCGGCCGGACGGTGACGCCCGGGCTGCGCATGTCGACGATGAACGCGCTGATGCCCTTGTGTTTCAGTGCGTCGGAGTCGGTGCGCGCCAACAGATATCCGTAGTCGGCCCAGTGCCCGTCGGTGGTCCAGACCTTTTGCCCGCTGACTGTGTAGGTGTCGCCGTCGAGCACCGCCCGGGTGCGCAGCGACGCGAGGTCGCTTCCCGCGCCGGGCTCACTGAACAACTGGCACCACAACTCTCGGCCGCTGCGGAGCTCGGGCAGATGCCTGCGCCGCTGCTCATCACTGCCGTAGTGGATCAATGCGTGCGAGGCGAGCGCGCTGCCGCTCGGGGTCCCGGGCACGCCGGCGCGGGCCAGTTCCTCACTCACCACGATGGCGTGCTCCGCCGAGCGGTCGTCGCGACCGCCGAACTCCGCGGGCCAGTCCGCGCCGATGTAGCCGGCGTCGAACAAGAGCGCCGTCCAGTCCTTGAGCGCCTTGAGTTCGGCCTCGTTCTCGGCACTGCGCACGCCCGCCCGCCTGGGTATGGCAGGCGCGTGCTTCGCGGCGAAGTCGCGCACTTCGGTGCGGAAGGTCTCCAGCTCCGGTCCCATGCCGTATTCCACGTTGTGGTCTTCCTCTTCGATGTGAATTCGTCAGCGACTCAACAGGTCCCGGGCTGCCCGGTCACGCAGTGCGTCGGCGCGGCCCACGAGGACGGCGTTGGCTTGAGCGCGCCGTAGGAGCAGGTGGATCGGATGCTCCCAGGTGAAGCCGATCCCGCCGTGGATCTGCAGGGCGCCTTCGCAGACACTGACGGCGGCGTCGAGCGCCGCCGCGGTGGCGAGGTCGACCAAGACGTCGGACTCCTCGGGGTCGGTGTCCGCCGCCGCAAGCACCTGGCTGCGTGCGCCTTCCACCGCGACCAGCATGTCCGCGCACCGGTGCGAGATGGCCTGGAAGCTGCCGATGGCGCGGCCGAACTGATGGCGTTCGCCCGCCCAGCCGACGGCCATCGCAAGCGCTCGCGACGCCAGCCCGACCGAGTCCGCGGCCACCGCGAGCAGGGCCTGGCGGCCAGCAATGTGCAGCACCTCGATCACCTCGGGCCCCTCGGCCAGCACCAAGCCTGCGGCACCGGTCAACGTCACCGAACCGATGGTCGCCGTTACGTCGAGCGGCTGAAGGGCTGCCACGTCGACGCCTTCGGCGGCGGCCTCGACCGCCACCAACACCTCACCGTCACCATTTTCGTTGCGTGCCAACACGATCAGCACGTCGGCGCTCGGTGCGCCCGCCACGATCGCGATGACGCCGTCCAGCGTCGTCCCGTTCCACTCGGGCAGTTCGGCGCCGCTGGTCACCCAGCCACCGTCGTGCAATGGCACGGCGAACGCCGCCGCGGTGCCCGCGGTGATTCGTTCGATCAAATCCTTTGCGCCACACTGCACGGCGACGTCGAGCGCGGTCACCGTCGGGACCAGCGGCGCAGGCGTCAGCGCCTTCGCGGCTTCCTCGATGGCGGCGTAGAGCAATCGAGGCCGCGCACCACCTCCGCCAAGGGACTCGGCGACGGCCAGGCCGGGTAGGCCGAACTCCACGAGCGCCGACCACACGGCCGGTTCGGCGGCGTCGATCGGACGCTTCCGGTCGAGCAGCGTCGCGAGGTCCACCCTGACCCGCAGCGTCTCGGCGAGCACCTCACGCAGTTCGCGTTCGTCCTCCTCGGGTACGGCGAGCGGTGCGCCGGGCGTGCCTGCCGCGGTGCGGGTGCCCTCACCGCGGTGCGACGGCAGCCCCAGCACGCTCTCGGCGATGGTGTTCCGCTGGATCTCTGCGGTGCCTGCGCCGATGGTGGTGGCGCGGCTCATCAAGTAGCCGAACGTCCAACGTCCGTTGTCCACGGCGTCGGGCGCCCGGCTGCCCAGCGCGGCATGGGGGCCAACGGCCCGCAACGCCAGCGCATGCATGTGCTGTTCGAACTCGGACTTGACCAACCTGTTCACCGACGCGACCCCACCCGGATCCTCGCCGCGCAGCACCGCGGCGAGCGCGCGGGCGCTATTGGCCGCGATGGTGCGCACGCCGGACTCGAGCCGGGCGACGTCCTGGCGGACCAGCGGGTCGTCGGCAAGCCCACGTGACACGACCAGACCGATCACCCGGTCGGCCGTCTTGCGGTACTTGAACTCGTCGGCGAGGAACGCGGTGGCGCGTTCGTGGCCCAGGGAGGTCCGCATGATCGACCAGCCCGCGCCCTCATCGCCGACGACGTTCTCGACGGGCACCTCGACGTCGTCGAGGAACACCTCCGCGAAGTGTGCGGCGCCGCTGATGTCGCGCAGCGGGCGCACGGTGATGCCTGGGCTGTTCATCGGAATGAGGAGGTAGGTAATGCCGTCGCTCGGTTTGTCGCCTGAACCGGTCCGCACGAGCGCGAACATCCAGTCGGCGCGGTCGGCCATCGTGGTCCACACCTTTTGGCCCGTGACCCGGTACACGTCACCGTCGCGCACGCCCCGCGTGGAGAGCGACGACAGGTCACTGCCCGCACCCGGTTCCGAAAACCCTTGGCACCAGAACTCGTCGGCGCGCAGCAACGGTTCTAGGAAGCGGTCCTTCTGCTCTTGCGTGCCGTGCGCGATGAGGGTGGGGGCGAGGATGAACGACAGCGGGCAGGGGTGCGGCGGCGCGCCCGCGTCCGTGGTCATCCGGTAGTAGTCCAGTTGGTCCTGCAGTGGCAGGTCGAGGCCGCCGACCGCTTGGGGCCATCCGGGTGCTGCGAGCTGGTGATCGACGAGCTCCGCGTGCCAGGCGCGGGCGGCTTCGATGCGGTCGGGCTTTCCCGCCGACTTGGCCGCGTCGGCTTGACGCTGACTGAACTCGGCGAGCAGCGACTCGAGCCTTGGACGCCAATCAGCCGTCTGCATCACACCTCACAAAGTAAACCTAGTTAGTTATGTGAAGTGTGACGTTAGCGAGCGCCGTTGGCAAGTACGCCGTCACTCCTCCTCGAGCACCAGCGCGAGTTCGGGGCAAGCTGCTACCCCGTCCCGGACTTGCTGCTCATCCCCCGGACGCACGTCGTGCGCTTCGAGAATCGAGTAGCCCGAGTCGTCGATCGGGAACAAATCCGGGTCGACGGCGTAGCACTGCGCATGCCCCACGCACTTCGACTGTTCAAGACGAACCTTCACGAGACCTCCTCCACTCGACCGCCTGCGGGCAGCGGCGGTCAATCTGACACATAAGACTAAAGGATTAACTATTTTGAGTTCTACACGCAATCGCCAACAAGGTTGGATGTCTACATGCCCGAAACCGCTATGTCGGCTACCACGGACGCCACTGCGGCTGCTCCCGAACTCGTCCGGGGCTCCGTAGCACTGCTCGACGGCAGCTGCCGGTTGCCCCGGGAAGCGTTGGGGAACAAGGCCCATGGCATCAACCTGATGCGCGGACTCGGGCTACCCGTGCCCCCGGCGTTCTGTGTAACCACGGACGTGTGCGCAGCGTTTCTGACCGGCGACGGGCACGCGTTGGATGGGGTGTGGCCCGATGTGCTCGACCGGCTCCGCTGGTTGGAACGCGAAACGTCGCGCACCTTTGGACGCGGACCACGACCCCTGCTGCTCAGCGTGCGCTCCGGCGCGGCCCAGTCGATGCCGGGCATGCTCGACACCGTGCTCGACCTGGGCATCGACGACGCCGTCCACCACGCCCTCGCTGCCCAGACCACCCCGGCGTTCGCGGCCGACACCAGGGCCCGGTTCGAATCGATGTACCGCCGCATCGTGCTCGGGGAAGACGCCACCGCTGGAGTTCCGCAGGATCCGCTCGTCCAACTCCGTGGCGCGATCGAGGCGGTATTCGCCTCGTGGAACGGCCCGCGGGCGACGGCGTACCGCGCCCACCACGGGCTCGACGGCGCCGCAGGCACCGCGGTGGTAATCCAAGCGATGGTGTTCGGCAACCTGCACGACGAATCGGGAACCGGAGTCCTGTTCAGCAGGAACCCGGCGACGGGCGCCGACGAACCGCTGGGCGAATGGCTGCCCTGCGCACAAGGCGAGGACGTGGTCTCTGGCACCTTCGACTGCCTGCCGCTCGACGCGTTGCGGACCGCCCAGCCGCGCGTGCACGGCGAACTGATGGCAGCGGCGAAGGAGCTCGAAGCGCTCGGCCGCGACGTGCAGGACATCGAGTTCACCGTCGAAGAGGGCCGGCTGTGGCTGTTGCAGACCCGCGTCGCGAAGCGTTCCCCACAGGCCGCCGTCCGGCTGGCGCTGAGTTTTCACGCGGCCGGGTTGATCGACGACGCCGAGGTGCTTCGACGGGTCACCCCAGAGCATGTACGCACGCTGCTGTCCCCGTCCGTGCAGCCCGAGACACGGCTCGCGGCAACGCTTCTGGCTACCGGCCTTCCTGCCTGCCCCGGCATCGCGTCGGGCACGGCCTACGCCGACGTCGACACCGCGCTCGACGCCGCCGACCGCGACGAGGACGTGATCCTGGTCCGCACTTCGACCAGTCCCGACGACGTCGCCGGAATGATCGCGGCCCGCGCCATCGTGACGGAACTCGGCGGTGCCACCTCCCACGCCGCGGTCGTCAGCCGCGAGCTGGGTCTGCCCGCGGTGGTGGGCTGCGGCGCCGGGGCGGTCAACGCGCTCGCCGGCCGGACGGTCACCGTCGACGGTGGCACGGGCGAGGTCTATGACGGCGTTTTGGAGCTGACGGCGTGGTCGGAACGGGACAGCCCCGATCTGATCGCGCTCGCCGCGATTGCCCGGCGGGTGAGCCCGTTGCGGGACGGTCCCCTACTGGCCACACTGACCGCATTGCACACTGCCGAGGGAACCGACGATGAATGAGCTGACGGTGTTGCAGGCCATCCGACTCAAAGGCCGGGTAAGGCCTGTGGACTTGGCCGCCACCCTCGACGCGGACGAGACGGGCGTCGACGCGGCGGTGAAGGAGCTCACCGAAGCCGGT
>JAOPVI010000240.1 GCA_025966225.1 Mycobacterium sp.
ATGCATGGCGGTCACTTCCTTTTCGATCCCGCCCCCATTCGGGTAACACAACTGTAAGTCCGCTGGCGACACCGACCGCCGCAAATTGGCTGGCCCTTCGGCGCGGGGGATGGGCGCGCTGCGCGCACCGGGTCCACATCCAGATCGCCCTTTATGCCCAATCGTTCTCAGCCGTTCTTGCTTCATCCTCAATCCACGCGCCTCTCGTCTCATTTACTCCCACTCCACACCAAACACACTGCACCCCTTGTCCTTACGGATATCCGCACCTCATCCGCCAACCCCAAAAAGCGTTCGGCACATTTGCACAAGGGTGCGAGACTGGTTGTGGCCCAGCAGGTGCCGACGCCCCGGTTGTGGATGGATTCGCTGATGTTGACAATCTCGAAGCTCAAGCGGTGGTCGATCAACTACTACATCGACACCGCCAGCACGGCGCAGCGCGCGACCCGGGATCTGCAGCGTGCCAATGGTGGGTTGGGGGAGTACTTCTCCGAGCACGAGACGCGAACCCCGGTGTGGTTGTTGGCCGGTGACGCGCACCTCGTCGCGGCGCTGACGGGATTGAGCGACGTGCAGCGGGCCGGCGGCGAAGCCGATGCCAGTGTGGTGGCGCGGTGGCTCGACGATGGGATCGCGCCGAACGGCGCGCACGGGCGCAGCTTCGGAACGCGCGGGGTGCACGGCTTCGATCTGACGTTCGCCGCGCCCAAGAGCGTGTCGCTGATCCGCGCATTGCGCGCCGACGACGTGGTGGCCAAGGGGATCGCCGACGCGCACACCACCGCACTGAGTGAGGCGATGGAGTATCTGGCGCGGCATGCCGGCTACACCCGGATGCACAACCCGGATACTGGGGAGAAGGACCTGGTGCGGCTGCCCGGGCTGGTAGCGGTCGCGTATCAGCACGAGACGAGCCGGTGCGGGGATCCCCATCTGCATACCCATGTGGTCGTGCCGAATCGGCAGGCCCGCGTGGATGGCCGCCTGGTATCGGTGGATGGGACGTCGTTGTTTCACGAGGCGAAGGCGGCCGGGGTGATCTATCAAGCCACGCTGCGCCGAGAACTGCATCAGTCGCTGGGGATCGAGTGGGCCCCGGTCGACCCCAGCACCGGGATGGCCGAAGTCGCCGGAGTGGAGCGGGAGACCATCACCGCGTGGTCGCGGCGCTCCTCCCAGTTGCGGGACTGGGCGGCCCAGCATCTGACCGCCGATGGGCAGCCGCTGTCGGCGGCCCGGTTGGCGGCCGCGCAGAAAGCCACCCGCCCAGTCAAACCCGAAGAACTGGCGTGGAGCGCGCTGCAGGAACAGTGGCGCGGCGACGCGCGCGGACTAGTGCTGGACCGCGCGCGGTTCGACGAAGCGCGTGCGGCGCGGCGCGCAGCGGCGCGCGTCCCGTTCGACGAAGCGCGCCTCGCCGCGGCCGCAGCGCGCATCGAGAAGGCCGCGTTCACCCGCGCCGACCTCGTCGAGATCGTCGGCGTGCACCTGCCGGTGGATTCCGAGCGCGCACCGCGCGCGGTCCTCGAGGACGCGGTCGACGACCTGTCAGTGCGGCTGAGCGCGCCGCGCGCCGCGCATCAGCGCGAAGGCCACGAACGATTCACCCTCAACGTCATCCTCGCCGAGGAACAAGCCGTGCTCGACATGGTCGATGCGCGCGATGACCGCGCCGTGCTCTGGGCACTCGATGACCGCGACCCGGCCACCGCCGCACTGTCGGAAGATCAGATCGACGCGGTACGCAACATCGCCGCATCGCCGTGGCTGGTGCAGCCGCTGTCCGCGCCGGCCGGCGCGGGCAAGACCACCTCGATGCGCGCGCTGCGCGCCGCCGCGGAACGCTGCTTCACCCACGTCCTGGTGCTGGCGCCCACCGGTCAAGCCGTCGACGTGGCGCTGCGCGAAGGGGTCGCCGAGCAGGGCTACACCATCGCCAAAGCCCTGCAACTGTTGAAGGACGGTGAGCTGCGCCTGCGGTCGAACACGGTGGTGGTGGTGGACGAGGCCGCCATGGTCGGCACCGACGACTTACGCCGACTGCTCACCGCCACCACGAAGGCGCGAGTCAAGACCGTCCTGGTCGGCGACGCCCACCAGCTGGCGCCGGTCAAGGCCCGCGGCGGCATGTTCGAACAGCTCTGTGCCGATCTGCCCTGGGCCCAACACCTTTCCGAAGTCTGGCGCATGCACGACCCCGCCGAGCGCACCGCCTCACTGGCACTACGCGACGGCGACCCCCCGGCGCTGCGCCGCGCAGTCCGCTTCTATCAGCGCGAGGACCGGCTGCGCTGCGGCGACCAGATCTCCATGGCGTCTGACGCGTTGGCGGCCTACCAGGCCGACGTCGCCGCGGGAAAGGACGCGCTGCTGATGTGTGACACCAACGAGATGTCCGACGCGCTCAACCAACGCCTGCACCACGACGCCATCTCCGCCGACGCCGACACCGTGGCGGTGAGCCGCGGGCACCGCGTGGCTGTCGGTGACCTCATCCTGACCCGCCGCAACGACCCCACCATCGACCTCTACCAAACCGCCGACGCGCCCGACAAGAACCCGCCGATCGTGCGCAACGGCAACCGCTGGCACGTCATCGCCGTCGACCCCTCCCACCATCGGCTCGCCGCCCGGCGACTCGGCGACCACGTCGTCGCCGCGATCAGTGGCGACTACCTCACCGAACACGTCACCCTCGGGTATGCCACCACCGTGCACGCCGCCCAGGGCGTCACCGCCGACACCACCCACGCCGTTCTCGGCGACACGGCCAGCCGAAACCTGGTGTACGTCGCCATGAGCCGCGGCCGCATCCGTAACACCGCCTACCTCTACCAACGCCCCACCGAACAGGAATACGGACCATCCGAACCTCCGGCGGCGTGGCGCGGTGATGCCGCCGACGCCCGCCAGCAGCTGACCGAACTCATCGACCGTTCGGTCGAACGACCGCTCACCGCACACGACGTCGCCGCACGCTCCGCCACCAACGCGCTACCCACCTACGTCCAGCACGTCATGGAACAACGAAAGACAGCACTGATTCATCGACAAGGCGAACACCGGGCATGGCGCCAAACCGTCCGGATGGCTGCAGACCAGTGCGCCACAGACCGCGCACGCGGCGCCAACCGCAGTCGCAGCCTCGATGAAGGACTCGAGCTATAGACCCGCGATCGACGCCGGGGGCTCCTTGGTGGGAATCGTCTATCAGCGCGAAACCTCCAGGTGCGGCGTTATCACTCCAAAGTGGGCCGGAAACGTTCCCTTACGGGGGAAGTCAACAGCGGCACCGCGGACGACCATGGTGACATCGGCATCGCCGTGAGGTGCATGCCCCGTGCACCGGCAAGGAGGGTTTCATGGCAACGAACATCGATTCTGGCCGGACTTTGACTCCGCCAGCCCCTCGCGACTCGTCATCCTTCCCAACCGATTATCGAACGTGGAAGATTCTGGCCTGGTGCGGGCCGATCTTCCTGGTAGCGGTCTTCGGCCTCTGGGGCTTGCTCGCTCACAACATGCCGCCGTTCCCGCCGAGCGCGACGCCGGCCGAGGTCAAGGCCCACTTCCAAGAATTCAGACTGCCACTGATGATCGCTCTGAGCGTCTGCCTCACGATGACCGCGTTCTACATGGCGTGGAGTGTGGCGGTGGCCCGAGTGATGGAGAGCATCGAAGGCCCCGGTGGCTTGTTGTCGAAGCTGGAGATGTTGGGCGGCACCATCACTTGCGCACCCGTTACGGTCACCATGGCGATCTGGCTGACCGCAGCCCATGAGGTCAACAACCTCAGCGCGGAGATCGTGCACATGCTCTATTGGATGGGCTGGCTTCTGTTCGACTTGGCCTACTTCGTCACTTCACTACAGATCGCCGCAGTGTGCATCGTGTTCATGCGTGACAAGCGGGTCAAGAAGCTGGTCCCGGATGCCGTCGTCTGGTGGGGTTGGGTGACGTTTGCGTCCTTCTTCGCCGTGAGTGCGATTCCGTTCGTGACTACCGGACCGCTGGCCTTCAACGGCGTAATCAGCTTCTGGATCGCGTTCTTCACCTGGTTCTTCTGGATCCCGTCGCTGTCCTACTTCATCATCAAGGCAATTGACCGGCTCAAGGCTGAGGACGTGGCCGCGGGACGTGTCAACGCCTAATCGGGTGGAGGCAGTCTCGGTCGACCTCGCTCGGCCGAGACGCCTTCCCGGCGTGGATGGCCTGTGGGTCGCGATCGGCGCGGACGCGGTCATCTTCGCCATCCTCTTCATGAGCTTCATGCAGGCCCGCCTGCGTGAACCGGCAGTGTTCGACCACTCGCGACAGGCGCTCGACCCCACCTTCGGCGGGATCGACACTCTCATCCTGTTGACGAGTTCCTGGAGCATCGCGCTTGCCGTGCAGGCCCTCAAGCGTGATCGCGTCGACCTGACGCGGCGCTACCTGCTCGGTGGCGTGCTCACCGGCCTGATGTTCGTCGCTTCCAAGGCATTCGAGTACTTTCTGAAGTTCGCGCATGGCATCACGCCTGCCACCAACGACTTCTACATGTGGTACTTCACGCTGACTGGTATTCACCTGTTGCACGTCGTGTTTGGCACCTACCTACTGGCGTACGTGTGGACCAAGGCCCGTGCCGGCGGGTACCGCAGTGCGAATCGTGTCGTGCCGGAATGCGTTGCCTCGTACTGGCATCTGGTCGACCTGTTGTGGATAGTGCTCTTCCCGCTGCTCTATCTGCTGAAGGCACGGTGATGTTCGTGTGGCGCGAGCGAGCGACAGTGGTGTGGCTGGGTTTGATGGTGGCGACCTGCGTGACGACCTGGGGGCTGTCCAAGGACTGGTTCAGCCCTGGCGTTGCAGTTGTGGGGACCTTCCTCATCGCCGCCGTGAAGGTCAGGTACGTGGTGTTGGACTTCATGGAGCTCCGTCAGGCGCCGCTCGCGGTGCGCGTCGCCTTCGAGGCGTGGCCGGCGGTCGTGGCGATGATGATTCTCGGCTTTTGGTTCGCCACTCCAGCATTGGCGTGAGCACGTCGGATCCCGCGCTCACGCGACTTAACCGCGAAGGGCGGACGCAAAGAGCGCCGGAAGTTTGCGCCAGCTAGGAGCCGCGGTGAAGAGAGCAAGAAGTCGCCCGGTAGTCGCGGCAGTGCGATTGGTGACGAACCAGGGCGGCCTCGGGGCGATCGACATCTCGCCGTTGACCAGCGAGCGTGGGGATGGCCGAAAAGGTCCACGGACGACCATACGCTCGGTGTCGCTGATCAACAGTGCGTTGTGCACGACGCCGATTCCGCTCTGCACGTCCGCGAGTGTGTGGCCCGGGAACGCACCCCAGGTTGCCGTTGCCGTCAGGTAGGCGACGCCCGTCCACGCATTGATGGCGACGGTGCCGTAGCGCAAACTCTCGACGAACCGATCGAATGCCGTTCCCATCGACTTGATTGTCTTGGGCTGCGCGATGATGTTGACGCCGAGCGTACCGATGAACTCGTCATTGACGAGTCGTGCTGCGCGGGAAGCAAATTCAGCACCTCCGTCGGGCAGCTCGATAATACTCAGCACGGGCGCGAAGTACTCGGTCTGCAGCATCGGCTGATATTGCTCGGGAGTCAGATTGGTGACCAGCAGCCGCCCACCAGCGTCGCCAATGCGTTCGCCTTGGGGGTACGACGCGGAAGCGCCGGCAATTCGCTCTGCGCTACCCGGGTAGTACGGCGTGCGTGCTGGGGCCGATGTGAATGCCGACCGCAACGCGGCGATGAACTCTACCCGCTGCGGCCATTCGGACGACAGGACCACCACCTGAGCGGCGACGCAGTTATAGCCGCCGTTGTGGAGGCGTTGCGTAGCAATGTGTTCCGCCTGAAACTTCATGTCGGCGGTGGTCCACTCTCCGGGTAGGACGATTGTTGGCGACACGCCACCGAGCTCGCTGCTTATTTCCTTGGTGAGGATTGATTCGTCGTTCTTCTTGCGCTGAGCGCCCTCTTCGCCTCCGCCGAACACAATGGCGTCGTGGGTCGTCGAACTTCCAGTGATGTGGACGTGATCCACTGAATTGTGCTGCACCAGATAGGTTCCCTCGGCTGCTGCTCCCGTCAAGATTCGCAATACACCGGCGTCGATCAGCGGTGCCAGGACGGTCGTCATCACGTCGAGCATGGGATCCATGATCGGATTGAGTTTGAGCGCGACGACGCGGTTGTGGGCGAACAGCTCGTAGAAAGCGTCAAGCGGCGCGATGGAGGTGATGTTTCCCGCGCCGAGTACGACGCCGACACCATACGTGCGGCGTGGGTCGAGTTGCGCGAGGCCGGCGTTGCGCTTTGCGGTCGCTTCGTCGATTCCCGGCTTCAGCCACACCTGTGCGCTAAACCCGTTGAGCAGCAATTTGTCGAAGAAGTTCAGCGGTAACACTTGCACGGTCGTTCGGTTGCCGGGCGCAGTGCCGAAGTGGACGTCAGCAAGCGGGCTTTGCCCACGTGCGAGCTTGTCAAGCGTCGAAGATAGTGCGGCGCAGGCAGCCAAGATCGGGTATGGACCGGAGGTCCATTCTTCGCCCATGAGAGGCGATTTCGCATCGAGCCCCTTGATTCCCGCCGCGGTCGCCACCCATTCGTCGGCATGAGCGGTCATCAGAGTCAGCACGTTCTGCAGCAGCGAAGCGCGTCCGGACAGCGTGACGTCGGCCCACCGCGCCTCGCCGTCGATCAACTCTGCAAGTGCTGCATCGATATCGGCTTCTGTTGACTTCTTACCCGTTCCGAATTCGACGATGTTGCCGGCGGTCAATTCGATCATCTCCATTTCGGTGCGCACGATGCGCGCGCGTGATTCGGCTGTGGGGATTCTTTTGTGCGTCTATTGGGCGACGAACTCTGGCTGACTGGGCGCTGGTACATCGGTATTGGCGGCGGCGCGCCACGACGGTGGCCGTGGCGCAGATCCCACACTCCACCCGTCACGCTCGGTCGCGGTGGGTTTCGTCGATCGAAACCCGTCTAGAAGGCGGTGTCGGCGGGCGGAGATTTCCATCGGGAGCTCGCCCCATACTTCGCGCAGGACTGCGCGGCGATCGATTCCCGGTGTCTTCAGTGCACGAATGAGACCGCGGGCCAAGCGCATCGGATTGATGATGCTCTCGACGGAACGTGCTCGGTTGAACGTGTCGGATAGGTTCGGCTCCTCGCTGCCCGCGAACGTCCCCAGAACTGCCCGCACCAGCGGCGACGTCGGTGCGGGACGCGACTCGCGGTTACCCCAGTGGTAGGTAGAGATGGTGTCCTTGTCGCGCGCTCGCTCCCATGCGCGAAGCGCCGCGTCAAGCGCATGGGGGTCGTCGATCGTGGCGGCGGCAGCCTCACCGAGCAACCGCCCGAATTTCAACGCGTCCCGCATGCCGTTCCCGGTGACGGGGTCCTTGAAATGCCCGGAATCGCCCGCGAGCGCCCATCCTGCTCCGCTCGACCTGCGGTAGTACGCGGAGAGGTCGTCGGTGCTACGTACCTTGCTCATGTTGGTCGCTCCGCCGATGCGGCGTCGCAGAGCGGGATCTTGGTCGAGCTTTGCCTGCCAGGCGCCCTCGGGGTCAGCTCGGTGCGCCGCAATGTCCTCGGCAGGGCACATGTGGACCACCAGTGTTCGGCCCGCTGGGCACGACGGCAGGACCAGAGCTTGATTGCCGTTGGCTCGGTATATCTGGAACTCGCTCGGTGCATCCACGCCCAGCGGATCATCGAGGTAGCGGAACGCGAAGCCACGGCCGTTCTTCGACGCGCGGTAAGGGGTCCACGCGTCCACCTCGGCCGCGATGCGCGACTTGCGCCCGTCAGCGCCGATCACGAGCTTGGCGTGGATCTCGAATTCCCCTTCGCTCGTCCGGTAGCGCACCCCTGCCGCGCGCCCATCCCGCCACACGACCTGCTCCACCGAGCATCGTTCGCGTACGTCCGCTCCGGCGTCACGCGCAGCTTCGACGAGGAGCACGTCTTGCTGGTCTCGCGGAATACACAGGCCGTAGTCGATACCTCCGAAAGGTGCGAACCGCTCGCGAATCTCAAGTTCGCCGTCGTGCAGTGTGAGGTACTTGGTCTTGGCCGGACCCAGAGCCAGAATCTTGCGGAGCGCTCCCATGTGCTGCAGTTCCTGAACGCCATTCGGGACGAGAACATGCGTCGACATCGTGTCGGCAGGGAATCGTGTCTTGTCGAGGACCACAACCGCTCGACCGGCACGGGCGAGCGGAACCGCGGCGGCGGTACCCGCGCAGCGCGCCCCGACTATGACGACGTCGACAGTCTCGACGGCCACGTCGCCAAGTGCGTCTGGCATCGCCGGAGAATTCACGTTGTTCACAGGTCATTCCGTTCGTCGGGGGAGTGGTGCGGTGAAGAGGTCAGGCGAGGCCGAGCTGGCCCAGGAGGGTCGACAGGTCGTAGTAGGCCCGCACTGATATCGCGCGGCCATCCGCGTCGACCTGCCATACATCGGTGCCTGCGACGTCGAACGGCTTGCCAGTCGCAGGAACATCGGGCGGAAATCCTTCGCCGGTGTGGGTGCCGGTCATCCGCCACTCGTGCGCCACCCGGCCGGTTTCTGCGTCCACGAGGGGTTCGCCGACTGCCGTGAAAGCGATGTCGGGGAATCCCTGCCAGGCGGCTTCGAAGAACCCTTGGGCTTCGGCTCGACTCGTCATCTCCGCGGGGAGTGCCGGGTCGATCCAGCTCAGCTGAGGTGTGAAGAGATCAAGCGCGACCCCTGTGTCACGTTGATTCCAGGCCGCGAAGTATCGCGCCGGGTACGCGGCGAGCGCGTCGGTGTGAACGGCAGTCAAGAGCGGCATGAAGAGACCTCAGATTCGAAGGTTGGCGATATCCAAATTCGTGTGATGCGGATCATTCTCCGGCCTCCTTGGGTGCACTGGCCTCCTCCCATCGAGCGATCTTTATCGCTGAAAGGACGGATTTCCCTTGGCCGACATCTCCGCGTGTGGTTCCGTCGCGGAATGTCGTCGCCCACTTCATCGCCCAGCCCACCGGACGTTGCACCCAACACTTCGACGTCTGCGGCTGGGTCGCCCGCCGTCAGGGCAGCAGTGGATTTGGCGAGCCTTCTCGCGTCGCGGGCGCGGTCGTCACCGGAGCGGCCAGCTATCACCTTCGAAGGCGAGACCAGAACCTTCGGCCAAACTCAGGACCGCGTCGAGCGTCTGGCGGCACTGCTGCACGACGGCGGCATCGCCCCCGGCGATCGGGTCGCGTATCTCGGCCTCAATCACCCCGCGATACTCGAGGCGCTCTTCGCCACGGCGAGTCTCGGCGCGATATTGGTTCCGTTGAACTTTCGCCTCACCGGTCCGGAACTCGCCTTTGCGATCAACCATTCCGCCGTCCACACCCTCATCGCCGACGCCGACCACACACGTCTCATCGACGAGCAGCGTGGCATCCTTTCGGTGGAGCGTTACCTGATGGCGGCGGGCGGCCAGCCGCCACCCGATTGGGAGGATGTCGAACGGCTCTGCGCATCATCTGTGCCGCGACCGCATCGCACCGACGTCCTTCCCGACGATCCAGCGGTGATCATGTACACCTCGGGGACGACTGGTCGGCCCAAGGGCACGACGCTCACGCACGGGAATCTGTGGTGGAACAACATTGCGGTCGTTCTCGCGCTCGACGTTGCCTACGACGACGTCTCGATCGTCTGTGCTCCGCTGTTTCACATCGGGGCACTGAACTCGACAACCATCGCCACGTGGATCAAGGGCGGCCGACTCGTCGTGCATCGCACCTTCGATCCGCAAGCAGTACTCGACAGCCTCGTCACCGAACGGGCCACCACGATGTTCGGTGTGCCTGTCATGTGTCAGGCCATCGCCTCGCTGGCGGACTTCGCCGCCGCAGACTTGTCCGCTTTACGACTCATAATCACCGGTGGTGCCCCCGTCCCGGTTGGCATCATCCGCACGTTCCAGAGCCATGGTGTCGAACTGGCACAGGGCTACGGCCTCACCGAAGCCTCGCCCATCGCTTCGTTTCTCACGGCCGAGCACGCGCTGGAGAAGATCGGATCGGCCGGTCGGCCTACGTTGTTCTGCAA
>JAOPVI010000242.1 GCA_025966225.1 Mycobacterium sp.
CGTGATGACGCCCGCCAGCGCAAGGTGTTTGGAGGGAAAGACGTCGTAGTTCGCAAAGAGGAAGTACGCGAAGATCATCATGATCAACACCGGAACGGCGCGGAAGAACTCGACGATCACCGAGCACGTCCACCGAACCCCGTTGTGATGAGACAGGCGGCCGACGCCCAATACGAAGCCGAGAACCAGCGCCAACACGATCGACACGGCGGCCGCCGTCAACGTGCCCTGAACACCCGGCAGGATGTAGGTCTTCCAGAGGTTCCCCGTGACGAAGGGCTCCCACTTGGCGGCAGTCAGCTGGCCCTTGCTCTCCAGTCGCGAGTAGATCACCCACGCTGCCGCGAGCACCAGCGCGATGGTGATCACGGTGATGAGTCGATTGCGCACGCGGGCGCGTGGGCCGGGTGCGTCGAAGAGCACCGATGCGCCGCTCACCGGGCCACCGCCAGACGCTTTCCGAGCCATCCGAACAACAAGCCGACCGGCAGCGTCAGGATGATGAAGCCCGACGCGAAGATGGTGCCGACCGAGATCAACGCGGCGGTGTTCTCGATCATCCCCTTCATCAACAGCGCCGCCTCTGCAACGCCGATGGCCGAGGCGATGGTGGTGTTCTTCGTGAGTGCGATGAGCACCGACCCCAGCGGAATGACGACGGCCCGAAAGGCCTGGGGCAGCAGGATCATTCGCAGGTTCTGGCCAAACGTAAGCCCCAGTGACCGCGCCGCCTCAGCCTGCCCGAGCGGGACGGTGTTTACACCCGATCGGATGGTCTCGCAGACGAAGGACGCGGTGTAGACCGTCAGACCGAGCACGGCCAACCGGAAGTTCGAGTCCTCGATCGAGGTCGTCGATTTCCCGTCGACGAGCGTAATGCCGAGCGTCTGGGACAGGCCGAACGAACAGAACAGGATGATCAGGGTCAACGGAGTGTTGCGCACCACGTTGACGTACGTGGTCCCGAGCCAGTTGAGCGTCGGCACCGGTGACATCCGCATCGCGGCCAGCACCGTGCCGAGGATCAGCGCCCCGACGCCTGAGTACACCGTCAACTGGATCGTGGTCCAGAACGCCTCGAAGATCTGGCCGCGATACTCGGTGAAGATCTCCACGTGGGCTCCGCCGGTTCCCTGTCAGTCGCTGTTGTTCGTCGCTCGGCTACTTCTCCACGGGAGGCGACGTCGGCGTCGCGATGCCCGCCGGTCCGAGATTCTTCTCGAAGGCGGTCTTCCATGCGCCGTCCTGCTCCATCTTCGTGATGGCGTCGTTGATCTTGGTCTGCAGTTCGGTGTCGCCCTTCTTCAGGCCGACGCCGTACTTCTCCTCCGAGAAGGGCTTGCCGACGATCTTGAACGTGCCGGGGCTCTGCGCCGCGTAGCCGGCGAGGATCACCTCATCGGTGGTCACCGCGTCGATGGCGCCGTTCTTCAGTGCCTCCACGCAGGCCGAGTAGGTGTCGTACTGCTGCAACTGCACCCCGGGATACTTGTCCTTGATGCGCTGCGCCGGCGTCGAGCCGGAGACCGAGCACAGCTTCTTGTTGTTCTGCAGCGACTCAGGTCCGGTGATGTCGGTATTGTCCGCCTTCACCAGCAGGCTCTGGCCCGTGATCAGGTAGGGCCCGGCGAACGACACCTTTTCCTTGCGGGCGTCCGTGATGGAATACGTCGCCGCGATGAACTTGACCTGATCGTTCTGGATCAACGTCTCGCGTTGTGCGGACGGCGATTCCTTCCACTCGATCTTGTCCGGCGCGTACCCGAGTTCCTTGGCGACGTAAGTGGCGACGTCGACGTCGAAGCCAGTCATGGTGCCGTCGGGGTTCTTCTGGCCGAGGCCAGGCTGATCGAACTTGGTGCCGATGACGATCTTGCCATCGTCCGATCCACTGCCACCGCCACAGGCGACGGCAGTGAACGGTAGGGCGACGGCCAGCGCTACGGCGGCGGCTACCCGAATTCGCAAGGACGGCATATCTGTATTTCCCTTCGCCGGTGCTCTAGTGGTTGAGGATCTTGCCGAGAAAGTCCTTGGCCCGATCAGATTTTGGATTGGTGAAGAACTCTTCTGGTGCGGTTTCTTCGACGACCGCACCGTCGGCCATGAAGATGATGCGTTGCGACGCACGGCGGGCGAAGCCCATCTCGTGGGTGACCACGACCATCGTCATGCCCTCTTCGGCCAGCGACGTCATGACCGCGAGCACCTCGTTGATCATCTCGGGATCGAGGGCACTCGTGGGCTCGTCGAACAGCATCACCTTTGGGTTCATAGCCAGCGAACGCGCGATGGCCACCCGCTGTTGCTGGCCGCCGGAAAGCTGGGCCGGGTACTTGTCGGCCTGGTTGGCGATGCCGACGCGTTCGAGCAACTCCATGGCCTTCGTGCGCGCCTGGTCCTTCGACTGCTTGCGCACCTTCATGGGCGCAAGAGTGACGTTCTGAAGAATCGTCTTGTGCGCGAACAGGTTGAACGACTGAAACACCATGCCGACGTCCGAACGCAGTTGCGCGAGTTGCTTGCCCTCCGACGGAAGCACCTCGCCGTCGATCGAGATGGTGCCCGAGTCAATCGGTTCGAGCCGATTGATTGCGCGGCACAACGTGGACTTGCCAGAACCGGACGGCCCCAGCACCACGACGACTTGTCCGCGGTCGACTTCGAGATTGATGTCCTTCAGCACGTGCAGGTCGCCGAAGTGCTTGTTGACAGCCGTCATTGAGATCATCGGCTGGCTGGTCGACGTGGGTTCGCTAGCGGTGGACGCCGACTCGTCAGTCACCATGCGTTCAGACACTACCCAGGTAATGCGAAGCTCGCCGGGGTCTTGGGAATCCGGTGAATTTGGTCTGCTCGGGTGCGCCCGTACCATTGGGCCGTGACTTCGATGGTGGCAAGCGACGCACCGGACACGGCAGTTGGCTCCTCGCGCGAGCGCTCGTCGGCCGGTGAAGGCGTCCGCACCTACCAGGTCCGCACCTACGGCTGCCAGATGAACGTGCACGACTCCGAGCGCCTGGCCGGACTGTTGGAGGCCGCCGGATATGAGCGGGCGGCCGAAGGTACCGACGCCGACGTCGTGGTCTTCAACACCTGCGCGGTGCGCGAGAACGCGGACAACAAGCTCTACGGAAATCTCAGTCACCTGGCGCCCCGCAAGCAGTCCGATCCGAATATGCAGATCGCCGTCGGAGGCTGCCTCGCGCAGAAGGACCGCGACTCCGTGCTTCGCAAGGCTCCGTGGGTCGACGTCGTGTTCGGCACCCACAACATCGGCTCCCTTCCGGTCCTGCTCGAGCGCGCCCGGCACAACAACGAGGCCCAGATCGAGATCGCCGAGGCGCTACAGGAGTTTCCGTCTGCTCTGCCGGCCGCGCGTGAATCCGCCTACGCAGCTTGGGTTTCCATCTCCGTGGGGTGCAACAACACGTGCACTTTCTGCATCGTGCCAGCTTTGCGCGGCAAGGAGGTCGACCGTCGGCCCGGCGACATCCTCGCCGAGGTGACGTCGTTGGTCGACCAGGGCGTACTCGAGGTCACGCTGCTTGGCCAGAACGTGAACGCGTACGGCGTTTCGTTCGCCGCGGACGAGCGCTTGCGCGAGGACCCGAGGAATTGGGACGAGCGCTTGCGCGAGGACCCGACGGCATGGTCCGACGTGCCCCGAGATCGTGGTGCCTTTGCGGCGTTGCTGCGGGCGTGCGGGGGCATCGAAGGACTTGAGCGGGTGCGGTTTACCTCGCCGCATCCCGCTGAATTCACCGACGACGTGATCGAGGCCATGGCCGCGACGCCGAACGTCTGCCCGACGCTGCACATGCCCCTGCAGTCGGGCTCCGACCGCATCCTCAAGGCGATGCGCCGGTCGTACCGGGCCGAGCGTTACCTCGGCATCATCGACCGGGTGCGCGCCGCGATCCCGCACGCCGCGATCACCACCGACCTCATCGTCGGATTCCCAGGGGAAACCGAACAGGACTTTCAGGCCACGCTCGACGTGGTCGAGCGGGCGAGGTTCGCCAACGCCTTCACGTTCCAGTACTCGAAGCGGCCGGGCACCCCAGCCGCGGACTTGCCCGACCAGCTTCCGAAAGCCGTTGTCCAGGAACGCTATCAGCGCCTGATCGACCTTCAGGAACGCATCGCGTGGGAGGAGAACCTCGCGCAGGTCGGCCACACCGTCGAACTTCTGGTGGCTACCGGTGAGGGGCGCAAGGACGCGGCCACCGCACGGATGTCGGGCCGGGCCCGCGATGGTCGACTGGTGCACTTCGCGCCAGGTGGGCGCGACGTGCGACCCGGCGACATCGTCAGCACGGTGGTCACCGGTGCCGCCCCGCACCACCTGATCGCCGACTCCGACGTGCTGGACCACCGCCGCACGCGGGCGGGCGACGCGCACGAGTCGGGTAGCCGGGTGAAGACCGTGGGCCTCGGCCTGCCGGGACTGGGCGGGTCGCAGGCCCGACCGGCGGCGAAGGGGTGTGGCGGGTGACCGCCGACGAAGGCCGGGGCGACGCAGGCTTCGACGAGTTCAAGGGTGACATCGAAGCCGTCGAACAACGAATGGCACGCGAGATCGATCCTGGGGCGAGGGCTTTGGTCGTCGCCATCCTGGTCTTCGTGATCTTGGTGACCTTCGTGCTGCCGCATACCGGCAGCGCCAAGGGCTTCGACGTCCTGGTCGGCAACGACGTGGCGCTCCGGGAGGCCATCGCCCTGCCTTCGCGAGTCTTCATGTGGCTGGTGCTGGTGTTCTGCGTCGGGTTCTCGATGCTCGCCCTGCTCACCAGGCGTTGGGGGCTGGCCTGGATCGCGCTGGCCGGCTCGGCGGTGGCCTGCCCGATCGGCATGCTGGCGGTGTGGTCGCGCCAGACGGTGGCCCAGCCGCACCCCGGACCCGGCATCGGGCTGATCATCTGCTGGATCGCCGTCATCCTGCTGACATTCCATTGGGCGCGCGTCGTGTGGTCGCGCACCGCGGTGCAGCTGGCTGCCGAGGAGGAGCGCCGCAAGGCGGTCACCGAACGGCAGCGCAAGGGGCTGCTCGACGACTCCGGCGACGACCCAGAAGCCTCCTAGCGCTTCTTGCCAAGCGCCCCGACGGCCGCCTCGGCCCACTCCCGCCACTGTGCGGCGTTGGCGCGCGCTGTCTCGGCATCCTTGGTGCGCCCCGCGGCCTCGGCCTTCTCGGCTTGCTTCTCATACTGCTCGGCGCGCTCTCGGAACTGGTCGGCCCTGGCCTGAGCCTCGGGGTCCGCCCATCCGGTCGACGCTGCGTCGCGCACCTTCTTCTCGATGGTCCGCATGCGGCGGTCGAGTTCGGCGGCTCGCTCGCGAGGGACCTTGCCGATGGCGTCCCACTTGTTGCCGAGCGCGCGGAACGCGGTTCGCGCGGCCTCTGCGTCGGTGAAGTCGATGGCCTCCGCCTCGACGAGCAGCGCCTCCTTGGCCGAGGCGTTCGCGCCGAACTCAGCGTCCCGCTCGGCGTTGATGGCGTTGCGGGCGGCGAAGAACTTGTCCTGAGCGGCCTTGAATCGCGCCCAGAGGGTGTCATCGAGGTCCTTCGCCGCGCGGCCGACGGCCTTCCACTCGGCCAGCAAGTCGCGGAACGTCGCAGCCGTCGGCCCCCAGTCGGTGGAGTCGGAGAGTGCCTCCGCGCGTTCGCACAACGCCTCCTTGGCCTGCCGGACGCCGACGCGCTCGCGGTCGAGTTCGGCGAAGTGGGAACCACGCCTTCGGTTGAACGTCTCGCGGGCTGCCGAATACCGCTTCCACAGCGCGTCGTCGGTCTTGCGGTCGAGTCCCGTGATGGTTCGCCACTCGTCGAGGATCTCGCGCAGCCGGTCGCCCGCGGACTTCCACTGCGTCGACTTGGTGGCGATGTCCTCCGCCTCGACGGCCAAGGTCTCCTTGCGCGCGGTCTGCGTCGCCCGATGCTCGTCGCGGCGTTCACGCTCGGCCTGCGCTGCTGTGTCGGCCTGCCCGATGATGGCGTTCAGCCGGGCGGCCAGTGCGTCGACGTCGCCGAGCACCGCCGCGGTGGGAAGGGTTTCGGCGAGTGCGGTGGCGGCGGCCTTGATCTTGCGGGCGTCGCCCGTTCCGGAGGCCAGTCGGCCCTCCATTAGCGAGACCTCGGTGTGCAGGTCCTCGTATCGGCGGCCGAAGTGCGCCCAGGCGGCCTCGGGGTCGCCCGCCTGCCACGACCCGATGGTGCGTTCGCCCGCCGCGGTGATCAGCCAGACCGTGCCGTCGGGGTCGACACGGCCGAACCGGTGTGGATCGGCAGGCGGTGCGACCGCGGGCGGGGACCCGCTGGGCCGTGGGACGGGACGTGGCGGTCCAGGCCGGGGGGCCGGTTTGGGTGATCCGCCTGAATCGCTGGTCGTCATGTCCGTCATCCTCGTGCCCTCCGCGCGGTGACCCACGCATCTGCCGCGCGACGCGGCGCCTAATAGCTGTCGTTATCGCTGTCGTTATCGCTGTCGTTCTAGCCCGTTATTGAAACAGGTCGCTCGTCACCGTGCCCATGCCTTCGCACTACCGGTTGCCTAGGCTTCATTGACGGACGGCTGGAGGGCATCGATGGACGAGGCGGAGACCGCCGTCCTGAAGGCGTTCTGGGCCGCGTCTTTCCTCGTCGGCGGCCTGTGGAACGGTCGCTCACCAGGGCCTTTTCCCGCAACTGCCTCGGATCGGCGGTGCTGGATCGGCCGCTTGGCGTCCGTCGCGGCTAACGTGACTCCGTGCTGACCGCCATCGCGCTGATCCCATCGGCGCCCGTCATGGTGCCCGAGCTCGCCACCGGGGCCGCCGAAGAGTTGACGGAGCTTCGCGCTGCGGTCTTTGCGGCCGCGCAGGCGCTGCCGGATCGGTGGATTGCGGTCGGGGTCGGGTCGACGGACGAGGTCATCGCGTCCGGCGCAGCCGGAACGTTCGGTGGCTACGGCGTTGACGTCCGCGTCGGCCTTGCTGGGGGTGACCTGGCCGATGCCACGCGACTTCCCTTGTGCGCCTTGATCACCGGATGGGCGCGCGGGCAGGCCAGTCCAGGGGCCCGGGCCGAGGTGCGGGTGTACTCCGACGAGCACGGCCCGGATGCCGCGTTGGCCCGCGGCCGCGCACTGCGCGCCGAAGTCGATGGGGCCGACGATGCCGTTGGGGTCTTGATCGTCGCCGACGGGGCGAACACGCTGACGCCGCCTGCGCCCGGCGGCTACGACCCGGATTCCGCGGCCGTCCAGATGGGGCTCGACGATGCGCTCGGCTCGGGTGACGTCGGTGTGCTGGCCGACCTGCCTGGGGGCATCGTCGGACGGGTCGCCTATCAGGTGCTGGCGGGCCTGGCCGGACCCGCGCCGACCGCGGCTCGTGAACTGTTCAGGGGGGCGCCGTACGGGGTGGGCTACTTCGTCGGCGTCTGGACGCCATGACGGCCACGCGGCCCATCGCGGTCGTCGGCCCGACCGGCACCGGCAAGAGCGCGCTGGCGCTGGACGTCGCCGAGCGGATCGGCGGAGAGATCGTGAACGCCGATGCCATGCAGCTGTACCGCGGCATGGACATCGGCACCGCCAAACTGGTGCCGGAGCACCGCCGTGGCATCCCGCATCACCAGCTCGACGTGCTGGACGTCACGCAGGCCGCGACGGTCGGCCAATACCAGCAGGCCGCCGCGGCCGACGTCGAGGCCATCGCGGCGCGTGGGGCGGTGCCGGTGATCGTCGGCGGCTCGATGCTTTATCTGCAGTCGCTGCTCGACGATTGGGCGTTCCCGGCCACCGATCCGGCGGTGCGGGCCCGGTGGGAGACCAGGCTGGCCGACGTGGGGGTGGCCGCGCTGCACGCCGAGCTCGCCGGTGTCGATGCAGCCGCAGCAGCGTCGATCCTGCCGACCGACGGACGTCGGATCGTGCGGGCCCTCGAAGTCGTCGAACTGACCGGCCAGCCGTTCGCCGCGAGCGCGCCGACGATCGGTGCACCGAGATGGGACACCGTCATAGTCGGATTGGATTGGGATACATCGCTTCTCGATGAGCGGCTGGCCTTGCGTACCGGGACCATGTTCACCGACGGGCTCGTCGACGAGGTCGTCGCGCTGTGCGGCCTGGGACTGCGCGAGGGCGTCACCGCGGCCAGGGCGCTGGGGTACGCGCAGGTGCTCGCCGCGCTCGACGCTGGCGGGGGAGCGGCCGCGATGGCGGAAGCGCAGGAGCGCACCTTCATCGGAACCCGCCGCTACGTGCGTCGCCAGCGCTCCTGGTTTCGCCGCGACCACCGGATCAACTGGCTAGACGGTTCGGCGTCGGGAAACCTCGACGAGACCGTTCGCCTTTGGCGACACGTATCCTGATCAGGTGATGTTCGCCAAGGGGCACGGCACCCAGAATGACTTCGTGCTGCTGCCCGACCTCGACGCCCGGCTGGCGCTGACGCCCGCCGCGGTGTCGGCGCTGTGCGATCGGCGCCGCGGTCTTGGCGCCGACGGCGTGCTTCGAGTGACGACGGCGCAGGGCGCGCTGTCCGCGGGGGTGTTCGACCGCATCCCCGAAGGCGTGAAACCTGGCGACTGGTACATGGACTACCGCAACGCCGACGGATCGATCGCCCAGATGTGCGGCAACGGCGTGCGGGTGTTCGCGCACTACCTGCGCGCCAGTGGGCTCGAACAGCGCGACGAATTCGTCGTCGGTTCGCTCGCCGGGCCGCGTCCGGTCGTCCTGCACAGCGCGGATGCACTCACCGCCGACGTCACCGTCGAGATGGGCAAGACGAATCAGAGTGGCACCGGTTCGGCAGTCGTGGGCGGGCGTCAATTCACCGGCCTGGCAGTCGACGTCGGCAACCCCCACCTCGCGTGTGTCGATGCCACGTTGACCGATGACGAGCTTGCGTGCCTCGACGTCGCAGCGCCGGTGCAATTCGACGGCGCGCAGTTCCCCGACGGCGTCAACGTCGAGGTGCTGACCGCGCCCGCCAATGGGGCGGTGACCATGCGAGTGCACGAACGTGGAGTCGGCGAGACCCGCTCGTGCGGAACTGGAACCGTCGCCGCCGCCGTGGCCGCCCTGCAGCACCAGGGGGCGGGCACCGGAACCCTCGAGGTCCGGGTGCCCGGCGGCGAGGTCACCGTTACGATCACCGACGCCACCAGCTACCTGCGGGGACCCTCCGTACTCGTGGCCAACGGTGAGCTATCCGACCTATGGTGGCACGCGCAGCAGTGAAAAATCAGATGCGCGGCACCACTTCCAAGGGCAACATCGGTAGCTACCCATGACGCATCCCAACATCCCAAGCACCGGCGAACTCGCCCTCGAAGACCGCGCTGCGCTACGCAGAGTGGCCGGTTTGTCGACCGAACTCGCCGATGTCTCCGAGGTCGAATACCGCCAGCTGCGCCTCGAACGCGTCGTCCTGGTCGGAGTGTGGACCGACGGAACGGCCGCCGACGCCGACGCCAGCCTGGCCGAATTGGCCGCACTCGCCGAGACGGCGGGCTCCGAGGTGCTCGAGGGCATGATCCAGCGTCGCGACAAGCCGGACCCGTCCACCTACATCGGTTCGGGCAAGGCGCAGGAACTGCGCGAGATCGTCGTCTCCACCGGGGCCGACACCGTCATCTGCGACGGTGAATTGAGCCCAGCGCAGCTGAACGCGCTCGAGAAGGCCGTCAAGGTCAAGGTCGTCGACCGGACCGCCCTGATCCTCGACATCTTCGCCCAGCACGCCACCAGCCGCGAGGGCAAGGCTCAGGTGGCCTACGCGCAGATGGAGTACATGCTGCCCAGGCTGCGTGGCTGGGGTGAGTCGATGTCCCGTCAGGGCGGCGGTGCAGGCGGTAGCGGGGGCGGAGTGGGCACGCGCGGTCCCGGTGAAACCAAGATCGAGACCGACCGGCGCCGCATCCGCGTACGCATGTCGAAGCTGCGCCGCGAGATCAAGGACATGAAGAAGATCCGCGACACGCAGCGCAGTGGGCGCAAGCGCACCGAAATTCCGTCGGTCGCGATCGTCGGATACACCAACGCAGGCAAGTCGAGCCTGCTCAACGCGCTCACCGGCGCGGGCGTGCTGGTCGAGAACGCGTTGTTCGCGACGCTCGAACCGATAACGCGCCGTGGACAATTCGATGATGGCCGGCCGTTCGTACTCACCGACACCGTCGGATTCGTCCGACATCTGCCGACGCAGCTCGTCGAGGCGTTCCGCTCGACCCTGGAGGAGGTCGTCGATGCCGAGCTGTTGGTCCACGTCGTCGACGGCTCCGACGTCAATCCGCTGGCGCAGATCAACGCCGTCCGCAAGGTCGTCAACGAGGTGGCGGCCGAATACGACATTGCCCCCCCGTCAGAGTTGTTGGTGGTCAACAAGACCGACACGGCCAGTGGACTGATGCTCGCTCAGCTGAGGCGGGCGCTACCCGATGCGGTGTTCGTCTCGGCGCATACCGGCGACGGGCTGGACCGGCTGCGCCACCGCATGAGTGAGCTCGTGGAGCCGACCGACACGACCGTGGACGTCACCATTCCCTACCACCGTGGCGACCTCGTCGCGCGCGTGCACGCCGACGGCCGCATCGATGCCACCGAGCACACCGAGCAGGGCACGCGGTTCAAGGCGCGGGTGCCAGTTGCGTTGGCCGCCAGCCTGCGTCAGTTTGCGACGTTCTAGGTGCCGACTGTGGGGCGTTGCGGCTGGTCACTCGAATGAGAAGACCCGATCGGCGGAGGCTGCCATCACCCGTTGCGCCAGTTGAGCTTTCAGTGCGTCGAGTCGGAGTTCTTGAGCCTCGGTGCGTCGTTCGGCGCGGGCCAGGTCGATGAACTCGTCGTCCACGAAACCGTCCCGCAGCAGTAGTGTCACCGCCGCGCCGTCCAGTCCGATCTCGAAGACGAAGTCCTCCAGCAGTCGACCTCGGTCGGTGCGCAACAACGTGCGATCCACGGTGAAGCGTCCATCGGTGACGGCGCGCGTCACGGCTTCGAAGCAGTCGCGGGCGCCGGGGCCGCGAAACGCCGTCCGGACGGTGACGGAGCGCCGCTCGGGCGGTGTGCCGGGGGAGAGCAGGTCGAACGCACGTTGCAGCGCTTTGAATGCGACCGCGACGCCGCCAGGTGAACCAGGTCCGTGGTAGCGCATCACGTCGTCGAATGTGAACCTGAGGGTGCGGCCGTTCTCAACGACGGTCAGCGCATCGGTCATGCGCTCAGGAACGTCGCGAGCAACTCGTTGACCACGTTGGGCTGGTCGATGATCATCAAATGATTTGCGTCCTCAACGAGTTCCACCTTGGCGTGGGGCAACTGCTCGCGAAAACGCTTAGCCATGGTTGGACCGTCGTGCAGGGTCTCGTCGCGAGGGACGATGACGAGTGTTGGGATTTCGCTCGCCGCCAGCTTGTCGATGCTGTACTTCATCGGCCGCGGCTCCCGCACGTTGAAGCGAAAGGTCGGTGTTCCGACGACGAATTGCTGGGCGATGGGGCGCCAAGGATCTTCCCTCAGCAGCGGGCGCGACGCCTCCACGACAAAGGTGTCCAAGGCGCGCGCGGCCCTCGCGACGGTGGGTCGAAGGCGGAGATTGACGGTCATGCTGGCAAGCCACTTCGGGTGTTGATTGCTCACCAAGCCCACCGGGGCGAGTAAGGCCAGTCGCTCGTCGCGGTGCGGTCGGGTCATCGCGTAGTGCGTCGACATCCACGTCCCCACGGACAGGCCGACGAATGCAGCCCGCTCGATTCCGAGCGCGTCGAGAGACTGGTCGATCCATTCGACGACGCGTGACGGGGATGGAATGACCGCCGTCGCGCGACTCTTGTTGAGATCTCCCACTCTGTCGAGCATGCGCACGTGGTGTGACGCGGTGAGGATGGGCAGCAGCGGTATCCACATCGTGGAACTGATCGAGAGCCCGTGCATCGCGATCAACGGCGGCTTGGACGGGTCCCCTGCAGTCAGCAGGTGCGTCGTCCCGAACGAGGTCTGGACCTCGGACTGCTCGATGGGGACCGACGACAGCGCGACCGCCTCGTCGTACAGCCGGTGATACTCCGCTCTGGCTGCCTCGGTCCTGAATCCGGATGGCTCTGCCCCCATGGCGTGACTATGGCATCAAAAACCTAGTGGCGTGGCGAAATCTCCGGCGGCTCGTGCGCACGAACCGGGGGCAGTGCTCCGATGAACTTCTCGATCTCGACGAGCACGTGAGCGCCGGTGCATCCCTTGGCGAGCGACGACGTGCCGACGTCTTCGGTGAGCACGTTCGGGTTGCCGTGCACGCACATGGCGTCGAGGTCTGCCGGATCCTCGGGGTCGTACCACGCCCCGGTCGACAGCTGCACGACCCCGGGCCGCAGGCGCTCGTCGACGACGACGCCAGCCAGGCACGCGCCGCGGTCGTTGAACGCCCGCACCACGTCCCCCTCGGCCAGGCCTCGCGCAGCGGCATCGGTGGGATTCATCCGGATCGGTTCCCGCCCTTGTACTTTCGAGTCCTGGCTGGTCGCTCCGCCGTCGAGCTGACTGTGTAGTCGCGAGGATGGCTGGTTGGCGAGCAGATGCAGTGGGTACGCCGTCGCTCGCGAACCGCCGAGCCACTCCGACGGCTCGTACCAACGCGGATGGCCACCGCAGTCTTCGTACCCGAAGCCGTCGATGGTGTCCGAGAAGATTTCGATCTTCCCGCTGGGAGTGGCCAGTCGGTGGACATGTGGGTCACTTCGGTAGTCGGCGAACAGCGTCAGCCCGGGCTCGGTCGGCAGCCGAAGCTGTCCACAAGCCCAGAAATCGGCGAAGGACGGCACGCTGAAGTCCAGTCCGGCCGACCACTTTTCGTACATGTGCTCTAGCCACTGGCGAGGACTGCGACCTTCGGTGAACGCGTCGCCGAACCCAAGGCGTTCCGCCAGCGCCGAAAGGGTCTGATAGTCGTCGCGCGAATCCGCGTAGGGGGCGGCCATTGCGGGCATCGCCATCAGCAAGGGATCGTTGCGCGACCCCGAGTAGTCGTCCCGCTCGAAGCTGGTGGTCGACGGTACGACGATGTCGGCGTGCTTGGCCATCGCCGTCCAGTACGGATCGTGCACCACGATGGTGTCGACACGGGCCAGCGCGCGTCGCAGTCTCGGCAGGTTCTGGTGGTGGTGAAAGGGATTGCCGCCCGCCCAGTACACGCACTTGATGTCGGGGTAGGTCAACGTGCGCCCGTTGAAGTCGAACGCCTTGCCCGGGTGCAGCAGCATGTCACTAACCGCCGCCACCGGAATGAACGTCTGCACCGGGTTCGACCCTTGTGGAAACGTTGGGAGTCCACAGCGAAGGGGTGACATACCGAGTTCGTTCTGCGAACCGTAACCGTGGCCGAAGCCGCCGCCAGGCAACCCTATTTGGCCGAGCATCGCGGCAAGTGTCAGTCCCATCCACGGCGCCTGCTCGCCGTGCCGCACCCGTTGTAGCGACCAGCTGACCGTCACCATGGTGCGGCAGGCGACCATCCGGCGGGCCAGGGCGCTCAGTTCGTCGGCGCGCAGGCCACTGAGCTCGGCAGCCCACTCCGGTGACTTGGCCACCCCGTCGTCGATGCCCAGCAGGTAGCGCTCGAATCGCGGATACCCGACGCAGTAGCGGTCGAGGAAGTCGCGGTCGGCGAGCCGCTCGGTGGCCAACACGTAGGCGAGCGCCAGCATGATCGCCACATCGGTGCCAGGCACCGGCGCGAACCACTCGCAATCGCCGTCGAGATCGTCCCGCAGTGGGCTGAACGACACCACCTTCCCGCCACGGTCGCGCAGTCGATCCAGCGCGCCGCGTGACGGATGCTCGGTGGTGCCACCGGGATTGACCGCCGAGTTCTTGAGTGCCACTCCGCCGAAACACACCATCAGGTCGGTGTGCTCGACGATCACCTGCCAATTGGTGGACCGCTTGAACAGGTCGTCATGGGTGCCGACGACGTGCGGCATGATGACGCCGGTAGCGCCAAGGCTGTAGGAGTGTCGCGAAAAGGTATAGCCGCCAACCATTTTCAAGAAGCGATGCACCTGGCTTTGCGCGTGGTGAAAGCGGCCCGCGCTGGCCCAGCCGTACGAGCCACCGTAGATGGCCGCGTTGCCGTGGGTGTCGATGACGCGGCGCAGCTCTTCGGCTAGCCGCTCGGTGAGCTCGTCCCACGACACCGCGACGAATTCGTCGGAACCGCGCCTGGTGCTGGGACCGGGGCCGTTTTCGAGCCAGCCGCGGCGGATCGCAGGCGTCTTGATCCGCGTCCGATGTCTGATGCTGCCCACCAGGTTGCCGAGCAGTGGTGACGGGTCGGCGTCCCCGTCGAACGGTCGAACGGATGCGATGTCGCCGTCGCGAACGTCGGCGGTGAACGCACCCCAGTGCGTCAGACTCGTCCGGGCGCCGGCCATCTCAGGAGTCTAGGTGCGGCGGCGTGTCGGTGGTGCTGAGGCGCGTCCGGTACCAGCGGTATCAACCATCCGGTTGGGTGGTATAGGGTCGTCGGCAAATTCCGCTTCTCGACTGGGAGGTCATCCATGGGCGTCATCAAGTACGAACGCACCCTCTTCGAACCCGAACACGAGCTGTTCCGCGACTCGTATCGGGCCTTCCTCGAACGCCACGTCGCGCCGTTCCACGACCAGTGGGAGAAGGACAAGATCGTCGACCGCGGGGTCTGGCTCGAAGCAGGCAAGCAGGGCTTCCTCGGCATGGCCGTGCCCGAGGAGTATGGCGGCGGCGGCGAGCCCGACTTCCGGTACAACGTCGTCGTCACCGAGGAGACGACTGCGGGCCGCTACAGCGGCCTCGGTTTCCCGCTGCAGAACGACATCATCGCGCCCTATCTGCTGCGGCTCGGTACCGACGAGCAGAAGCAGCGCTGGCTGCCCGGATTCTGCTCGGGCGAACTGATCACGGCGATCGCCATGACCGAACCGGGCACCGGCAGCGACCTGCAGGGCATCAAGACCCGTGCGGTCAAGCAGGAGGACGGCAGCTGGGTGCTCAACGGCTCGAAGACGTTCATCACCAACGGCATCAACGCCGACCTGGTCATCGTCGTCGCATGCACCGACCCGGAGAAGGGCGCCCTCGGGTTCTCGCTGCTGGTCGTCGAGCGCGGCACGGACGGCTTCGAACGCGGCCGTCACCTCGACAAGATCGGCCTCGAGGCCCAGGACACCGCAGAGCTTTCGTTCACCGACGTAAAAGTGCCCGCCGAGAACTTGCTGGGCGAGGAGGGTGCGGGCTTCGTCTACCTGATGCAGAACCTGCCCCAGGAACGGATCAGCATCGCGGTGATGGCCGCCGCGGGCATGGAGGCGGTGCTCGAGCAGACATTGCAATACACCAAGGACCGCAAGGCGTTCGGCAAGCCCATCGGAAGCTTCCAGAACACCCGCTTCACGCTGGCCGAGCTGTCAACCGAGGCCACCGTCGTGCGCATGATGGTCGACGAGTTCCTGAAGCTGCACCTCGAGGAGAAGCTGACCGTCGAGCAGGCCGCGATGGCCAAGTGGTATTCCACCGAGGCACAGGTTCGGCTGAACGACCGCTGCCTCCAGCTGCACGGTGGGTACGGCTATATGCGCGAATATCCGGTCGCCCGGGCCTACCTCGACTCGCGCATCCAGACGATTTACGGCGGGACTACGGAGATCATGAAAGAGATCATCGGACGTAGCCTCGGCGTTTAGTCGGCTCGCCGACGTGGCGTTTAGCCTCACGCGGGTCCGGCCAGCGGTTTTGGGCCCCTGAGCGCTTTTCCGACAATGGTGTCTTATGCGACACATTGCCGCTCCGGCGTGGATATCCCTCAAGATGGACGTCGACTAAAGCAGAGTTGACGGGCGCGATGTTTGCAGGGCCGATTGCGCCGATCGCGGGGAGGACTGATGACCGGGTTGCGAACCCTGTTGGGCTCGACGATGGGGCGGGTGGCGGTGGGCCTCGTGACGGCGGCTGCCGTCGCGTTTCTGGTCCCTCCCTTGGCGTCGGCTGACCCGATAGGCGACGCCGACGCAGCGATGACTCAGGCCTGGGAGGCCAGTGGCGGGGCGACGGGGTCGCTGGGCATCAAGGACGGCGGCGCGTACCCGGCCGGGGCGGGGTTCGGTCAGAACTTTGCGGGCGGGAAGATCTTCTTCACCCCGCAGACCGGTGCGCACATCATGGCTGGCGCGATCCTGGACAAGTACCTGTCGTTGGGCGGACCGGCCGACGGTGACCTCGGCTTCCCCAACATCGACGAGGGCGCGGGCAAGGCCCCCAATAGTCGCAACACCACGTTCAGCGCGGCCGACAACCCCGTCATCTTCTGGACACCGGACACCGGCGCCCACGTGGTGCGCGGCGCCCTCAACGCGGCCTGGGACAGGCTCGGCGGGTCGGCGGGTGTGCTCGGAGTGCCGACCGAGGACGAGGTGTATCGCGGCGATCTGGTGAACCAGACTTTCACCGGCGGCCAGCTGTCGTGGAACCGCAAGACCAACTCCTTCACGTCCACCCCTCCAGAGCTCGCGGAACAGCTTGCGGGCCTTGAGGTTCCAGGTGACGTCACCTCGGCGATCAACGCTGCCCGCAGGGCCGCAGGCGGTCCGATGGGGCCGCTGGGAGCTGCAGACGGCGGGCAGTACCAGATCGGCACCGACGGCACTGGCCAGAACTACGCAGGCGGCAAGATCTTCTATAGTCCCGCGACGGGGGCCAACGTCGTAACGGGTCAGGTCCTGGCGAAGTACGAAAGCGTCGGGGGTCCGCAGGGAGATATGGGCTTCCCGACGAGCAGCGTGGGCGACGGTGGGCTTGCCCCCCAGAGTTCGATCGTGACGTTCGCCGCCCCTGACCAGCCGGTGATCTTCTGGACGCCGGACTTCGGCGCCGTCATCGTGCGTGGCGCCATGAACGCGGCGTGGGCCAAGCTCGGGGGAGCGACCGGCGAGCTTGGTGCGCCGACGGCCGATCAGACCGAGAGCGGCGAAGAGATCACCCAGAAGTTCAACGGTGGCGCGATCACCTGGAACAAGGTGACGAACGAGTTCAGCACCGAACCCGCGAAACTCGCGTCACAGTTGGCCGGTCTCGAGATTCCGGGGCTGAAGGCTTTGCAAGCGCCACCTCCCGGCGAGGTCTCCACCACCGCCAAGGGCGACAAGTGGTACACGTGGCACCGCTGGTGGCTGTTGGCCATCGTCCCGATCGCAGTGCTACTGGTCGCGGTCGTGATCGGCGTGTTGTTGAACCGCAGACGCCATGACGACCGTCCGTTGGACGGGTTCGACGACGGCTACGTCGGTCACGACGACGATGATGACGACGACGACGACTTCGGACACGAGCCCGACGCCGGGGGCCGTCGAGAGCCCGAGTCGGGGCCGATGCCCGTCATCACCATCGGACCGCCAGTCCAGTACTCCCCAGTGAGCATGTGGGCGATGCCGGACACGGGGACGCCCGAGTCCGAGGTCCCTGCCGAAGCGCCGGCCCCCGCCCCACCGGCCGAGGTTGAAGCCGACTTCCAAGAAGACCCCGACTCGGTCGATACGGCACCCACCCAGATCCCATCGGAGCCCGAACCCGATCACGACGAAGAAGACGAGCCCGACGCCGGTCCGGCAAGTGGTCGGCACTCGGCAATCATCATCGATGAGCCTGCGCCCGCGGAGACGTCGTTGCGCTTGGCAACGGAGGACCCCTTCCACGCGCCCGACGGCTACCCGATCAAGGCCGACACCAAGAGCGGCCTGTACTGGCTGCCGGGCACTGGACGCTATGACCACGCACGGGCCGAAATCTGGTTCGCAAGTGAAGAGTTCGCGCTGACGAACGGCTTCGTGAGGGGCTGATCGGCGGCGCGCACACTCAGCGCCGAAGGGTTCCGTCAGATCTTGCGGATGACGGTGACGACCTTGCCCAGAATCGCGGCGTCGTTGCCGGGAATCGGGTCGAACAGCGGGTTGTGCGGCATCAGCCACACCTGACCGCCGGTGCGCTTGAACGTCTTGACGGTGGCCTCGCCGTCGATCATGGCTGCCACGATGTCACCGTTGTCGGCAACGTTCTGTTGCCGGATGACCACCCAGTCGCCGTCGCAGATCGCCGCGTCGATCATTGACTCGCCAACGACCCTCAATAGGAACAACGAGCCCTCGCCGACGAGCTCGCGGGGCAGCGGGAAGACATCTTCGACGGCTTCCTCGGCAAGGATCGGCCCGCCGGCGGCGATCCGCCCGAGCACGGGCACGTACGTCGGTTCGGGCAGCGCGTCGGAGCCCGTGACGTCGGTGCCGACGGCGGTGGTCACGGGATGATCATCGGTCCCGCGCACGTCGACGGCACGCGGACGGTTGGGATCACGTCGCAGGTAGCCCTTGCGCTCCAACGTGCGCAACTGGTGGGCCACCGAGGAGGTGGACGTCAGCCCGACCGCGTCGCCGATCTCCCGGATGCTCGGGGGATAACCCCGCGTGGTGACCGAGTTGCGGATGACGTCGAGAATGGTGCGCTGACGCTCGGTGAGGCCCGCTGCCGACCGTGAGTCGGTGCCGCTCGTTCCGCCGTCGCGGGTGTCGCCCCTATCGCTCATGCTTGCGAATCTAGTCGCATCGACTTCAATAATCAAACATGTGTTCGAGGTGTGTCGCCATGCCGTTTGGACGGAATTTTGATGTCGGTGGGTCTGGTTATGGTTTGCAACAGTTCGATCACATGTTCTATTAATCGAACAGGTGATCGATTATGGTTTCGAACACAGGAGCGAACCAACTTACGAGGAAGGCCCCCGAAGATGACCATCATCACCCGTGAAGACCCCACCGATCTCGTCGTACGTCGAGTGCGGCCGCGCCAGGACGTGCGGCGCCGTCCACGGTCGGCCCGGCCACAGGGAGCGGCCCATCAGTACCGCGGCACCGGAGTGCTGATGTCCCGTGCATCGCACCGCCGTCGACCGATCACGCCGTTGTCGACCGTCGTGCTTGCGTTGATCGCCGCGGCGGTCACCGTATGGCTCGGACTGGTCGCGCAACTCGGCGGATCGGCGACCTCGTCGGATTCGCCCGCAGCCATCCCGAGCCAGCTGGCGGTCGTCAAAGTCCAGTCGGGCGAGTCGTTGCAGCAGCTCGCTCAGCGAATTGCGCCAGATGCGCCCGCGGCGGCGGTCGTCGATCAGATTCGCGAATTGAACAAGCTCGACTCGGGCGTCGTTGACGCCGGCCGGACGCTGATCGCTCCCGTCGGCTGATCCGCCGACATGCGCCGTGAAACTCCCTGCCGTGCAACGGTACGCTCGTATGCGTCCCCCGTAGGAGCACGCGGCGAAGGAGCGGTGATGCACTGTCCTTTCTGCCGCAATCCCGACTCGAGGGTGGTGGACTCCCGCGAAGCCGATGAAGGCCAGGCGATCAGGCGCCGCCGATCGTGCCCCGAGTGCGGCCGCCGGTTCACTACCGTGGAGACCGCCGTGCTTGCCGTCGTGAAGCGCAGCGGGGTCACCGAACCGTTCAGTCGCGAGAAGGTCATCAAGGGCGTTCGCCGGGCTTGTCAGGGCCGACAGGTCGATGACGACGCCCTGAATCTCTTGGCACAGCAGGTGGAAGACACCGTTCGCGCCACCGGGTCGCCCGAAGTGCCCAGCAACGAAGTCGGACTCGCGATCCTCGGGCCGCTGCGCGACCTCGATGAAGTCGCGTACCTGCGGTTTGCATCGGTCTACCGGTCATTCTCGTCGGCCGATGACTTCGAACGCGAGATCGAGGCGCTGCGCGCGCACCGTGGCGTGCCCACGTCGGGCTGATACCGCGGTCAGTCGAGTTGCCGGACGCCGTCGTCGACGACGCGTCCCGCGACCTTCACCCACCCCTCCGCACTCCATCGGGTGCTCAGCTGCGAACCCTGGCCTTGTGTGATCTCGAGGTCGCGACTCAAATAGTCGGTGATGCGGACCGCCGCGGCACCGGTGGCCTCGTCCTCGAGAATGCCCAGATGGCTGGCGAACAGCCGCGACCGGATGGTCCCCGCGTCCCGGTCGATCCACGCCCACACGTAGTGCTCGACATCGTCGGAGTAATCGTCGGGGTCGGCACCGAGGACCTCGTCGACCGAATCCAGTTCATAGATGGAGAAGTCCGGTGCCCATTCGGAGCGCGCCCTGATGATGGTGAATTCGCCATTCGGCCGCGCCTCGTACTCCACCTGAACCACGCCCGCGGGCACCTGGAGGGTCTTGATCGGTGTCCCACGGTTCTTCAGCCACCACGACAGTCCGACGGTGGGGTGCCCGGCGAACGGCAACTCGGTCGTCGGGGTGAAGATGTGCGCCCGTGCCGTACTGGCACCCGCCCCGGGTAGATCGACGAAAATCGTCTCGCTGTAACCCAATTCGGTGGCGACGCGTTGTTGATCCCGCGGAGCGACGAGGCTCGTGTCGACCACGCCGAGCGGGTTGCCGAAGTTACCTGCGGAGTCGGTGAAGACGCGCAGCACGCTCACGTCGATGGCCATGGCCCGATGCTACGTCGTGCCTTCGGCCGGGTGGGGGCGAGCGTAGCGACGGGGAAGGTGTGTGGGGGGCGAGCGTAGCGACGGGGAAGGTGTGTGGGGGAAACGACTCAGGTAGCGCTACGTTCGTCCTGTCCCATGGCGTCGAGCACGGCGACGCGGGTGTCTATCGTGCCGGTGATGGTCTGTTCGCTGATGCCGGTGCGCAACAGGTCCCGCAACACGTCTTGGTCGTAGACCGCCGGTTCGGTGGAATCGATGAACTTCTCGACTAGCTCGACGAAGCGGTCTGGATCGTCGTGGAATGGGAAGTGGCCGGAACCCTCGAAGATCTCGAGTTGAGAGCCGGGCATTGCAGAATGTGCCATCTTGGCGTGTTCGACGGGGATGACGGAGTCGCGGGATCCCCAAATGAGTTGCACGGGTACGGATTCCGTCAGATAACATCGGTCGAGCATGGTGACCACCTGGCCACGCCAGTCCACGACGGCGCGCAGCGTGCGGGCGAACGCCGACGACGCGGTGGGCTCTGGCAGGTCGGCGAGGATCCGAACGACCTCGGGCAGGTCGCGGCCAACGCCGGTGGACCCGAAGAGCGCGCCGCCGACGCGGCCGATGACCTGAAGCGCGGGGAGCACCATCGGCAGCCGCAGTAGTGCCAGGGCTTCGCTGCCCATGGGCACCGAAGCGATGCGCAGTGCGATGTTGACGTCCTTGGTGACGCCGCCGGCGCCGACGAGGATCAACCGCTCCACCAATTGCGGGAACTGATAGGCGAACTGCATGGCGACGCCGCCGCCGAGCGAATGGCCCACCACCGTGACCTGTTCGATGTCGAGCACGCTGAGCAGATCACGCATTCCGTTGGCGTAGGCGGCGACCGAGTAGTCCGCGCGCGGCTTGTCGGATTTGCCGTGACCCAGTAGGTCCGGCGCGATGACGGTGAACCGCTGCGCGAGCTTGCTCTGCACCGTGTCCCACGTCGTCGAATTGTCGCCGATTCCGTGGATGAGCAGGATCGCGGGCCCGGTCCCTGCGACCCGGAACGCCCGCCGGTAGCCGTGGATGGTGCGGTACTGCAACGTCGGCGTGAGTTCGCGCACAGGGCGCAAGTTGGGCTTCCGCTTGGTCTTGCTCTTCTGATCGGACACTTTCGCCAACTCCTCGCCAACTTCGCTGTCGGGCCCGGCTAGGGCGCTGCGCTGCCGTCGTCGCCGCCCAAGGACTCGTCGCCGCCCTGCTGAGCGAGGAATCGCTCGAACTCGGCACCGAGTTCGTCGCCGCTGGGCAGGTCTTCGTCACGTGCTAGCAAGCTCCGATTTTCCTGAGCGGAGACGAACGCATCGTACTGGCGCTCCAACGCGGTCACCACTTGAGCGACTTCCGCACTGGATTCCACCTGCTCATTGATCTTGTCGTGGACCTCCGCGCCCGACGTCGTCAGGGCTGTCAGTGGGAACTCCAGTGCCCCCGTCCGCGCCACCTGGGAGAGCAGTGCCTCGGCGGCCGGGGGATAGTCCGTCTGCGCCAGATAGTGCGGCACGTGCACGGTGAAGCCCACGGCCTCATGGCCGTGCTGAGAGAGCCGGTATTCCAACAGGTTCGACACGCTGGCGGGCACCTGTACCTCGCCGACCCAGGGCTCGTGGTCGATGATGAGGTCCTTGTTGGTGGCATGAGCGGTCATGGTGATGGGCCGCGTGTGGGGCACCGCCATCGGGATGGTGCCCAAGCCGATGACCTGACGCACGCCCAGCCGTTCGGCGAGCAACCTCACCGCAGTGATGAATCGCTCCCATTTCAGGTCCGGCTCGAGGCCGGTGAGCAGTAGAAACGGTGTGCCGACGCTGTCGTTCAGCGCATAGAGATTGAGCTCGGGGTCGTCGTACCCGGTGAAGTGGTCGGTCTTGAACGTCATGAGCGGGCGGCGCGACCGGTAGTCCAGCAGTTCGTCGATGGCGAACGACGCCACCAACTCGGTATCCAGCGTGTCCTTGAGGTGCGCGGCCGCCAGCTTGATCGCGTGCCCGGCGTCGGAGAACCCCTCCAGCGCGTGGATCATCACCGGTCCACGGCCGTCTGCCGCGGACAGTTGGGGTGCTGGGAATTCCAGCTCGTACATCCCGGTCTGCTCGGGTTGGTAGTGCTGCTCCTGGTCGTCGACCATTTGCGTTGCCTCCTCGTGCACTAAGTGTCGCGCACTTTGGCGTCTGTGCCCCTATAGCCATTGTGGCCCACACAACCGTTCGAACGCGGCGGCGGTACCTGGACATTCCGATGCGCCGCCCGCAGGGTCTTCGGGCAAGATCGTTGATCATGCGTGGCAGGTGGATGATTTTGGCAGCAGCACTGCTGGTGTTCACCGCGTCGTGCGCTCGGGCGATACCCGGTGCCGTCGAAAAGTCGACGATCAATACGTCGCCGGTACCTACGTCGGCGGTTGGCGCCGATCCGCGGGTGGGAGCGGTGTTTGTCGGTGACAAATCCATGCACGTATGCAGCGGCTCGGTATTGGACTCGGTGGCAGGCGACCTGATCGTCACTGCGGCGCATTGCATGGCCGATGGTGTCGATGCGTTCTTCGTGCCCGGCTACGACAAGGATGCCGACGACAAGGACTACTGGCGCATCGACGCCGTCTATCTGGATCCACGTTGGATGGCCAACCAGGATCCGTTGGCGGACTTCGCAATTGCCCGGGTGAGTCGTGATGGGGGCGGGTCGCTGGAGCGTCAAGCCGGCGGTGGGTTTGCAATCGGATCGGCGCCAGGGGATGGCACCGAGGTCACGGTGACCGGCTACGCCATCGGCGTGGGCGGCGAACAACTCGGCTGCCGTGCCCGCACCGGCATGCTCCACGGATACCCGTCCGTGCCGTGTGCGGGTTTCGTCAACGGGACGAGCGGTGCGCCGTGGATCGCCAACTCGATGGTTACCGGGGTCATCGGCGGGTTGGACGGTGGCGGTTGCGAGCAAGACGTGTCCTACTCGCCACCGTTCGACGGTGCGATCAAGCAGTTGCTTGCCCGCGCGGAGGCAGGCGGGCCCGGCGACGCCGCGCCGATGGGATTCCTCAGCGAATGCTGAACACCGTTAGGCCTTGAACTGGCTCAGCGCGCGCAGTTTGTTCATCACGTCGAGCGCGGCCACCTTGTAGGCCTCCGAGAACGTCGGATAGTTGAACACCGCATCGACCAGGTACTCGACGGTGCCGCCGCAGCCCATAACCGCCTGCCCGATGTGAACCATCTCGGTGGCGTTGGTGCCGAAGATGTGTACGCCCAGCAGGCGCAGGTCCTCGGTCGAGACCAGCAGTTTGAGCATGCCGTAGGAGTCACCTGCGATTTGGCCGCGGGCGAGCTCGCGGTAGCGCGACACCCCGACCTCATAGGGCACCGAATCCTTGGTCAGGTCCACCTCGGTGGCGCCGACGTAGGACACCTCGGGGATCGAGTAGATACCGATGGGCTGGAGCTCGGTCATACCCTTGCAGGGCTCTCCGAAGGCGTGGTACGCGGCCAGCCTGCCCTGGTCCATCGACGTCGCGGCAAGCGCGGGGAAGCCTATGACGTCGCCGACCGCATAGATGTGATCGACCTTGGTCTGGTAGTTGTCGTCGACGAAGATCCGGCCGCGGTCGTCGGCCTCGAGGCCCGCGGCGGGCAGGTCGAGGTGTTCGGTCTGGCCCTGCCGTCCCGCGGAATACATCACCGTGTCGGCGGGGATCTGCTTGCCACTGGCCAGGGTGGTGACGGTGCCTGAGGAGCCGACGTCGACCGCGGTGACCTCCTCGCCGAAGCGGAACGTGACGGCGAGGTCGCGGAGGTGGAACCGCAGGGCCTCGACGATTTCTGGGTCGCAGAAGTCGAGCATGGTTGGACGCTTCTCGACGACGGTGACCTTGGTGCCCAGCGCGGCGAACATCGACGCGTACTCGATGCCGATGACGCCGGCACCGACCACGACCATCGACGTGGGAATGGTCTTGAGGTCGAGGATCCCGTCGGAGTCCAGCACTCGTGACTCGTCGAACTCGACGCCCGCGGGCCGCAACGGCTTGGTACCGCTGGCAATGACGACGTAGCGGCCCGTCACGGTGATCGACTCGGCCCGAGACGGGTCCTCGACCGTCAGTGAATGCTCGTCGACGAACCGGGCGTGGCCGATGTACAACTCGACGCGGTTGCGCAACAGCTGGGAGCGCACCACCTCGATCTCCTTGCCGATGACGTGCTGGGTGCGCGCGAGCAGGTCGGCGGGAGTGATCTTGTCCTTGACGCGGTAACTGGCGCCGTACAACTCGCGTTGGCTCATGCCGGTGAGGTAGACGACCGCCTCACGCAGTGTCTTCGACGGGATGGTTCCGGTATTCACGCAGACTCCTCCGAGCATGCGTCCGCGTTCGATCACGGCGACCGACTTGCCGAGTTTCGCGGCGGCGATGGCGGCTTTCTGGCCGCCCGGACCGGAGCCGATGACGACGAGGTCGTATTCCTGGACAGAACCCATGGACAAGGTCTACGCCGGTTCGCGCAATCTCGCATGCCGTGAACGTCAACTGCGCGTGAACAACCTTCGTCATCCCCAGACGCGAGTTGATCCACACCCAGCCGCGTTCCTGAGCACGGGGAGGACTTTCCGACGGCGCCTAGTGCGAAGTTCGGCGCATGACCACTTCCGATCCGTACGACTACTCGCTCACCCGGCCCGGCGAACTGATCGCCGCTGTGCCCGCCATGCTCGGCTTCGTCCCGGAGAAATCGCTCGTCCTCGTCACGATCGAACACGGCTGCTTGGGCTGCGCAATGCGCGCCGATCTGTCTGACGACGTGCTCGGCATCGCCATCCAGATGGCCGAGGTCGCCGCGGCCAGCCGCCCCGAGCGAGCCGTCCTGGTCATCGTCGACGAAGCGGGAGCGTCATGCCGGATGTGCAACGACGAGTACCGCGAGCTCTCCGCAGCCGTCACCGAGGCGCTGAACGAGCGCGGCATCGAACTGTGGGCCGCCCACGTCGTAGACCGGATCGGCGCCGGTGGCCGCTGGCACTGCGCCGACGGGTGCGGCAACAGCGGGACGGTCGACGATCCGTCGTCGTCGCCGATGGCGGCAGCGGCCGTGCTCGAAGGGCGGCCGCTCTACGCCCGCCGCGACGAACTCCTCGAGTTCGTCACGGTGACCGAACCCGAGCGGGCGGCCGGATTGAGCAAGCTGATCGAACGGGCCACCCACGCGGGCGGCGACCGTCCCGCCGCAGCCGCGCGCCGCGACGTCGAACATGCCATGGACGCCGCCACAACGATCGCAGACGGTGGCCTACTGGCCGACGACGACGTGGCCCGGCTCGCGTGTGCACTGACCGACCCGCGGGTGCGCGACACGATGTACGCGCTCGCCGTCGGGAGAGCGGGACACGAAGCCGAAGCGCTCTGGGCGCTGATGGTTCGAGTGCTGCCCGACCCGTCGCGTGTGGAAGCGCTTGTCCTGCTTGCATTTTCGGCGTATTCCCGCGGCGATGGCCCGCTGGCGGGCATCTCGCTTGGGGAGGCATTGCGCGCCAACCCCGAACACAGGATGGCACGCATGCTCGATCAGGCGCTGCAGACGGGAATGCGCCCCCAACAGATCAGGGAGCTCGCGCGCACGGGCTACCGCTTGGCGAAGCGCATCGGCGTTCGATTGCCGCCGCCGCGACCATTCGGCCGACGGGCCAGTTAGACCTTCTCCACCTTGACGGCGTGCGCCATGTCGTGGGGGAGTTCGACCTGTTCGTGGCCAGGGATGACGATCAACACGCTGCCGGAGTCGCTGACCTGAACGGTCACGCGTGCGTTGGGCACCACGCCAGCGTCCTTGAGCCGGTAGATGAGGTCGGAGTCGCCCTGGACGTGCTCGGTCAGTTGGCGGACGCGCACGGCGACGGGGAAGCCGGTCGGAAGCTCGGTGAGGCGCACCAGCGTCACGTCTTCGTCACCCGAGGACGTGACGCCAAGCTCCGACAGCCCGGGGATGGGGTTGCCGAACGGCGACGTGGTCGGGTTGTCGAGCACCTTGACGAGGCGGCGTTCGACGTCCTCGCTCATCACGTGTTCCCAGCGACAAGCCTCGGCGTGCACTTCTTCCCACGGCACTCCGATGACGTCGACCAGGAGCCGTTCGGCGAGCCGGTGCTTGCGCATTACCGAGACGGCCAGTGCGCGGCCTCTGTCGGTGAGTTCCAGGTGCCGGTCGCCCGCGACGTGGAGAAGCCCGTCGCGCTCCATGCGTGACACCGTCTGGCTGACTGTCGGGCCGCTCTGCTCGAGACGTTCGGCGATGCGCGCGCGCAGCGGCACTACGCCTTCTTCCTCGAGGTCATAGATGGTTCGCAGGTACATCTCGGTCGTATCGATCAGGTCGTTCATGCTCGCGCCTTCCCAAGCCCAGCGTCTTGGCCGAGTCTACCGGGGTGAGCGGCTGATCTGGGGTGCAACATGGTTCGACGCGATGTGATCACAGACAGCAGTGATCCCCGCCGGTAACGGCGGGGATCACTGTGATGGAGCTAGCTGGCGTAGGAACGGAGGCGCTCGGCGCGCTCACCCTGTCGAAGCTTGGACATGACCTCGCGCTCGATCTGGCGGACCCGCTCGCGGGAGAGCCCGAACAACTTGCCGATCTGGTCCAGGGTGCGCGGTTGGCCGTCGTCGAGGCCGAACCGCAGCCGGATCACCTGCTGCTCGCGCTCATCGAGCGTGGCGAGCACGTGGCGGATGTCGGTGTGCAGCAATTCGGAGATCACCGCGTTCTCGGCGGACATGGCCTCGGCGTCCTCGATGAAGTCACCGAGTGGCGCCTCTTCGTCGCTGCCGACCGGCATGTCCAGGCTCACCGGATCGCGGCTGTGCGAAAGCAGGTCGGCGATCTTCTCGGCGGGGATGCCCGATTCCTCGGCCAGTTCCTCGTCGGTGGCGTCGCGTCCAAGGTTTTGGTGCATCTCACGCTTGATCCGCGCCAACTTGTTCACTTGCTCGACCAGGTGGACGGGGAGGCGGATGGTGCGGCTCTGGTCGGCCATGCCTCGCGTGATGGCCTGGCGGATCCACCACGTGGCGTACGTCGAGAACTTGAAGCCCTTGGCGTAGTCGAACTTCTCCATCGCGCGGATCAGACCCAGATTGCCTTCCTGGATGAGATCGAGCAGCGGCATGCCCCTGCCGGTGTAGCGCTTAGCCAACGAGACGACGAGGCGGAGGTTGGCCTCCAAGAGGTGCCGACGGGCCGCTTCACCGTCGCGGGCGACCGCAGCCAGTTCGCGTTTGCGCGTGTCGCCGAGGCGCTTCTTGTTGTAGAGCAGATGATGCGCGTAAAGCCCTGCTTCGATCCGCTTGGCGAGCTCGACTTCGTCCGCCGCGTTCAGCAAGGCGGTTTTGCCGATGCCGTTGAGATACACGCGCACGAGGTCAGCGGCTGGGCTCTGGCTGTCCAGATCGGAATCGACGCGGCTTAGGGTGGCGTTTGCCATTGCGGCCTCCTGCTCGGGTGGAACTGTCAAGAGCTATAACGCTGATGTCGCTCTATGAGTTCCCACGCGTCGCGGGTTTCACACCTTCTGACCTGCGGAGATTCGCCGTCGACCTGAGATTCTCCTGAGAATAGACAAAGAAGCTTCTCATCAGGGAACGTCGTGCTGCCGCTCCGTCGCCTCCGGTTGCGGTGAAGCGGGTGTGCGGCCCTCGAGCGTTGGCCGCTCGGAGGTGGGGAACAGTGGAATTCGCCGTGGCGCGTCATAGCGGCGTGGCTCCTCGGCTCGCCGCGGCGGCCGGTCGTTGGCGATCAACACCGCGATCCACGGCAACGGGATTGACGCGACGAGGATGGCCAGCGAGACCAATCCGTTGTGCCAGATGCCGTACGCCCCCGCCGCCAGCAGGAGGGCCGGGACGCGAAACGACATGATGGTCAGGTACTTGCGCACGCGGTCGCGGTGCTGCTGCTCGTAGGGCTGCGCCGCACGGGTGATGAGCACGGGTTTACCGTCGTCGTCGAAACTCAGCTCTTGGCCGTGTTTCATGCCTCCACTGTTCCACACTCCGCAGTTTCCAATCGGTCCGGTTTCTTACGGATCCATCTGCAGGCACAATGAATGTCATGCAGACCCAGACGATCGAGCGCACCGACACCGACGAACGCGTCGATGATGGGACAGACGACGACGCACCCAAGGTCTTCCACTACGTGAAGAAGGACAAGATCGCCGAAAGCGCCGTCATGGGGACCCATGTAGTCGCTTTGTGCGGCGAGGTCTTCCCCGTGACCAAGTCCGCCAAACCCGGGTCGCCGGTGTGCGCGGACTGCAAGCGGATCTACGCGTCGCTCAAGAAGTAGGCGGCCCCAGCGGGGTCTCGGCGTTTTCCGGCTTGGCGTCCGCTTGGTCGTCGCCGTCGTCCTCGCCGTTCCCGTTGCGCACTTCGTCGGCCTTCTCCTCCAGCCATTCGCGCAGTCGTCGGGCATGAGTGTCCGGGGCGGGCCACTCTTCCTGGATCGACGCGTTGAGCTCGGCGCCGATCATGATCGCGAAGCCCAGGAAGAACGCGAACAGCAGGAACGCGATCGGTGTCGCCAACGCGCCGTACGTGTAGCCCGTCTCGGTGATCCAGGTCAGGTAGAACCGCAACCCCAACGTCGCGACCAGGAACACGAGCGTGGCCAGCACCGACCCGTAGATCAGCCGATGCGACGGCAACGGTTCGGGCAGGGCTACGCGGTAGAGGATGTTCACCGCCACCACCAGGCCCACGATCAGGACCGGGAAATACAAGTCCTGGAGTGCATTGGCCAAGCCCACGGGAATGTGCTCTGCGATCTTGATCGGGCCAAGGGCGACGAACGGCGCCGAGATGATGACGATCACCAGCATCGCCAAGTAGAGCCCGAGCGCGTAGAACCTCTGGCGCACCGGATGGCGTAGCGGCGTCTGGTCGTGCGCCTCGGTAATCGAGTCGACGAACGCCGATACCGCGGACGATCCCGCCCACAGTGAGATCACGAAGCCGATCGACACCACTTCGCCTCGGGCGCCCTGGGCGATGTCGCGGATGGTCGGCTCGATGATCTCGTTCACCACGTTGGGTGAGAAGAAGTTGCCTGCGGTGTTGAGGATCTGGTCCGTGATCGTGTGGAGCGTCTCGGGTCCGAACAGCGGCGCTACGTAAGCCAGGCTGCCCAGCATTCCGAGCAACAGTGGCGGCAACGACAGCGCACACCAGAAGGCGGCCTGAGCCGACTCCGAGAAGATCGAGTCGTCCCAGCTCTTCCCAAGGGTGCGCTTGGCCACCCGCCAAATGTGGTGGCGGGTGGGCTTGACTGGAGCGGGTTGGTCATTCATGACCAGACCAGCATTACCGATGCGGGCCGCTGCTGCCCAAATTGTCGTTCGTCGGCGGGTCCGTCAGGACTCGACGGGGTCGACTTCCAGGACCGCAGCCAGCTCGGCCAGCTTTGCCTCGTGCTCGTTGGCGTGGTGCTGGCAGAACAGCAGCTCCGCTCCCGAAGGGAGCTTGGCACGAACACGGGCGGCGGCGCCGCACCGGTCACAGCGATCAGCCCGAGTGAGTTCGGGACTGGTCAGAGTTGCGTTCATGGCGCTCTCCTCCGTTTCTGCTGGTGCGTCTTCTGCTCGTGGGTCTACTGTCTCAGACGTTTTTGCTTCCGGCCTTGTTCCCCGACCGTTCACCGGTGTGTCGTGTCTCACGCGGTACCCAAGTTGCAGGCCGGGCACACTCAGCGGATGATCCCGACGCCCCGAGTATTCGTCCATCTGTGCACGACGGATGAGTGGCGGGCCGCCGACCAGCTCGGCCTGCGTGTGCCGCCATCGCTTGACGATGTCGGCTTCGTCCACCTCTCCACCCCCGAGCAGGTCCATCTGCCCGCCAACCGGCTGTATGCCGGCCGCACCGACATGGTGTTGCTGTATTGCGATTCAGCCTTGTTGGATGCGCCGGTACGATGGGAGCCCGGGGTGCCCGGTGATCCGGAGGCGATGCGCTTCCCACATCTGTACGGACCGCTGCCGATGGCTGCTGTGACGAGCATCACGCCGTACGTGCCTGGGGGTGACGGGAGGTTCGCCGAACTGTCGGACACTGAGGCGTCGGACACTCAGCCGTCGGACAGGTAGGCGTCGACCTCCACTTCGACGAGCAGGTCCGGCGAGATTAGGGCGGACACCTCGACGATGGTGGCGACTGGGCGGATGTCGCCGAAGACCTCGGCGTGGATGGCCCCCACCTCCTCCCAACGACCGATGTCCGTCACGAACATCCGCGTGCGCACCACGTCTGAAAGCGCCGCGCCCGCCTCGGTCAGTGCCGCCTCGATGCGGCGAAACGCCTCCCGGGTCTGGGCGGCGAGGCCGTCGCCGGCGGCGGTGGTGCCCGCAACGACCACGAGGGGCCCGACACGTACGGCTCGCGAGTAGCCGACCCCGTCCTCGAACGGGGAGCCCGAGGACACGTTCACGCGTGCATGGGAGTCCATCACGCCGAGTCACGATACTGGGGCGGCAGGTGCTGGAATTGGCCTCGGCGGCCTTGGGCACGGAACTGCGACCGAACCCATTGCGGCTCAACGGATTCAGTGCGAGATGGCCTTCACCAGCTCATGCGACGGTGTCCGGTTGTCGTTGCGACTGGATCCACGTGCGGTCGTCCGGCCACGCGGTGACCGGAGCCGAGCGGTCAGTCGGCCCCGTCGGAAAATGGAGTGGCATCACACGGGGTGGACTCCTCGGCGGAACCCACGAACGAACTATCGCCTCACATCCGAGATCGGTCGCCGTCGTCCCCGACGGGCAGTGACAGAGTCCGTCGGATCCTCGGGACTGATCGGTTGGGCAGGGTGGGTATTGGCAGGTGCCGCTGCCGTCTCGGGCTTGTCCGCTTGGACACGGCGGGTATTGGCAGGTGCCGCCGGCGTCTCGGGTTTGTCCCGATGGACACGGTGGGTATTGGCAGGTGCCGCCGGAGTCTCGCGTCTGCCCGGAGGGACACGGTTCGACCTGCTTTGGTTGTTGGCTCGTGCAGGTGCCGTCCGAACCGAGCGTTTGGCCGTCGGGGCATTCGTTGGTCGGGGTCTCGGGCGTCGACGTGGGGGTCGGCTCGGCGGTGGCTGGACCCGGGCTCGTCGGACCGGTCGATGGAATCGACGATGGGCCGGGCGACGGGGCGGTATTCGGTCCCGACGCCGACGGGCACGCGGCGCCGGCAGGCACGGAGATGCCGTTTGGACACGTCTTCGTTTGAGGTCCGGTTCGCGGTGGCGGACAGACCTGACCGGCGGGCACGGTGGTGCCGTCAGGGCATAGCTTGGGCGGCGGTGGCGGATTGGGTGCACACGGTCCGTCAGGTGGCGGCTGATGCGATTGTCCAGCTGGGCACGTCGGGGTGTTGACCGGGTTCTGGGGGAAGAAGGCGATCTGCTCGACCCGCCACCCCTGTGGCCCCTTCTTGGCTACTACGCGGTCGATGTTGAACGTCGTCGAATCGAGTTCACGGCCGTCGGGTGCCTTCACCGTCTGCGTCAGCACCACCGACCGTTGAACGGTGTCGGGCGTATCCGCGGGATGCTCCGCGGTGACGAGCAGCGCCTTCGCCGTCACCGCCGCGTGCTGTGCCTTCCAGGCTAGCCAAGCCGGACTGTTGCCGCGCTCGACGCGGTTGTTCGCCCCGGCCGTCAGATCCTTGCCGAGGTAGGGCAGTGCGCGTTTGTAGGCGTCGGCCGATGACGCGTCCTTGTCGGGTGACCAGGTGAACATCGTCTCCAGCGCGTTGAGGATGACGTCCCGTGCCTCGGGCGGGGCTGTGTCCTCGTTGTCCGTTCCGGTGAACTCGGGCGGCGGCTGCGACCCTCCGCAGGCAACGACGAGAGCCAGCACGGTGACGAGTAGTGCGACAACGGCCAGCCTGATAGGTCGCTGCCCCATGCCACCTCCCCTCGTGCACGGTCAGGCTCATGTCGCGCGAACCGTCGATTTCACTCGCTAGATGTCACGTGACGGACCTTCGTTCGTGCTAATTTACCGGCCCAGAGGGGCAGAAGAAGTGCTATGCGCTTGATGACGGGGTGGGCGAAATGCCGCGGACTTGCAGCCAGCGACCTCCCTGCCGCCCTGTGAGCGAAAAGCCTTGACGTGACGGGCGATTCGTCATGAAACTCCGGACCGCCTCGCTGAGGCGGCTCGGCATCATCGCGCTGTGCGCGTGCGCGGTGGCGTGCTTGATCACGCCAGCTCCTGCGGCTTGGGCGGGCAGCGGGTGTGCGGCCAACGGCAGTCCGCTGGCCGCTGGAACATTCACCAGGAGTTCGCCTTTCGGACAGCGCGGCTCCGAATTTCATCGCGGGATCGACCTTGCAGGTAGCATCGGAACGAGCATCTTCGCCTCGATGGACGGCACGGTGGTGCAGGCCGGCCCCGCCAACGGTTTCGGGCAGTGGATCGTCGTCGATTCCCAGACCAGGACCGGACTCGTCTCCACCGTGTACGGCCACATGTATCCCGACGGCGTCCTCGTGCGGCAGGGTGCGATCGTCAAAGAAGGCCAGCACATCGCCAACATCGGGAACAACGGCGCGTCGACGGGCGCCCACCTGCACTTCGAATACTGGAAGGGCGGTCGGCTCAGCAACGGCCAGGCGGTGGACCCGGCGTTCGTCGTGAACGGCCCTCCACCCAGCGACTCCAACACGACGTTCACGGACGTCTCGTCGACGGCCGATTGCCAGACCGCCGTCGTCAAGCCCGGACTGGTGCCTGCGGAGTTCGCGCCGTGGCTGGTGAAGGCCGGTAAGACGTGCCAGGGCATCACGTCACCCGTGCTGGCGGCACAACTGGAGGCGGAGAACGGTTTTCACCACGGCGCTTCCGCACCCGTCTCGTCCACCGGCGCGCAGGGCCCCGCGCAATTCATGCCGGGTACCTGGACGACGTGGGGCAAGGACTACGACACCAGCGGGCCGCCGCCAGACGTCAACAGCATCCCCGATGCGGTGATGTCCCAGGGCGCGTTGATGTGTGACAACTACCGGCTGTGTGCGGGTGCCATTGCGAGCGGTGCGGTCAAGGGCGATCCCGTCGCGCTGGCACTCGCGTCGTACAACGCAGGCTTCGGCGCCGTGCAGAAAGCCGGCGGCATGCCGTCCGGTGGCGACTACACCACGCAGACTCAGCCGTATGTCGCCAAGATCATGCAGCGTGCCAAGGCATTCGAGACGGAGTCATCGCTCAGCGCGGGTGTCCCGGTGCCGGGGGTGCCGCCGTCGGACGGGGCCGATCAGACCATCGCGGGCGCAGCCATGCAGTTCAAGGGCAAGAAGTGGGTGTGGGGTGGCGGCAACATCGATGGACCCACTGGGGACGGATTCGACAGCTCGGGCCTGACCTTCTTCGCCGTCGCCAAGGGCACCAAGGGCCGAAGCGTGTTGCCGCGCACCACCGACGAACAGTGGAACGTCGGCAAGGAGCTCCCGGTGGCGCAAGTCAAGCCGGGTGATCTGGTCTTCAGTGGCTGGACTCAGAGCGGCAGGCCATCGCACGTCGGCATTGCCATTGGCAACGGGCAGGTCATCAACGCCGATCCGACCCGCGGAGTCGTCACCGCCAACTTGCTTCCCGAATCCCGCGCACGGAGGGTGTCGTGAGGACACCGATCACGGCCGGTGCGTGCGCGTTGGCCCTCGCAATCGCAATGGGTTCGAGCGCAGGATGTGCGTCGGACCCCCTCCCCGTCGCATCGACCACGACCGTGGACCTCAGCAATCCGGATCAGGTGGTCTCCAACGCCTTGGAGACCATGTACACGTGGAATCCCACCAAGGAGGATTCCACGAAGGCGGCCTACCAGCGTGCGTCCATCTATCTGGCTGGCGGACTCAACGACCAGGCTGGGGGCTCGCCCCCGCCAGGTGACGGCTCGCAGTGGCAGGAATGGCGTGCCGCAGGCGCCTCGATCGTGGCGAAGGCGTACCTCGTGGCCGACGAGACGCCGCCCAACAGCGACAGCGAGGTGCACCGCGTCGTCGTCATCGTGCAGTCGGCGAAAACCAGGGACGGCAAGCTCGTGGACGAGCTCCGAACCACCGCGTGGGTGACGGCCAACCGGGCGGACAACGCCTGGCGGGTAACCAACATCAAGCTCTGAAATACATCGAATAGTCTTATTCCGCAAACGAATCGACGCAAAGGGAATTGCCGTGCAGAGGCTCAGCTCATGGAGGGACCCTTCGCCCGCTTCGAGAACAGGCCGCCGATCGCACCGATCACTCCACCCGCCACTACCAGAATGGAACCGTACGCCGGTCCGGTGGACGCGAGCGCGGTCATCGCATAGCCGACGTACCCGGTCATCAGGCCGGCCGTGAGGAATCCCGCGATGACTGTGAGCCTGCCGCTCGTCGGCAGCAGGCCGAGCAACAGGATCACGGCCAGTATCAGCACCAGGAGCCGTCCGGCCGGCTGGGTGAGCTGCTCGATCTTCGCGATCGTCTCGGCGTCGTCGAGCGGGTGCAGCCCAATGATCCGAGGCAGTTCGACCAGACCGTTCACCGCGTAGGTGGGCCCTCCGGAGAACCATGGGCGTATCGCACCGGCGATGACGAGAACTCCACCTAGCAGCGTGAGTGCCCAGCGCAGAATCGGAAGGAGCTTCGACCTGGAGCCGGCGACCTCACTTTGCGCCTCCGTGGCTCCCGCCTCGTTGCTGGGCGTGCTCGCCACCTCACCGGCAGGTTGCCCGCTGCCCCAGGGTGCACTGGCCTCGGCGTACATCCCGGAGGGGCCCTGCGGGCCGGTGACGACGGCGGGAGGCTGCGGCGCGCCTACCGGTGGCGCACTGGCGAGTAAACCGAAGTTGCCCGTGGCCTCGCTCTCGACTGTGCCGTCGCTGCAGATGACGGAGAACGGCCGTTCGATCCGCTCGCCCGGGCGTGGCAGGGGAGCCGAGATCGTGGCCCGTACGTCGGCTTGCTCGCCCGCGCGGACATGCAACGGCTGTTGGGCGAAGCCGAATCGCAGTTGGGCTTCCGGGTCGCGGCCGAAGAAGTGCAGGCGCCGGTCTCTCGCGCCGCGCCGGTTGTCCACGTGGACGGTCAGCTCGGCTTCCGCCTGATCCGTCTGGCGGATCACGCTGGGGTCCAGCCGCAACGTCACGGGATGGTCTTGCGGCGGCTCAGAGGTGCGGTGCTCGACTTTGACGATGGTTTCGATCTGGGTCGCGTTGTTCGCAGCGGTCACCGTGAGGATGCGCATGACTTGCGTGCCGGGCCTCGGCGCCGGAGCCTCGAAGCGCACGTCGACCGACTGGACCGATTGTGGGGCAACCTCGATCATCTGAGGCCGAAAGATGAACCGGACCAAGCCTTCTGGGTCGTTGCCCCTGAGCCCGTACCGTTGTGGATAGTTGCTGTTCCGATTGTCCAGATGCACTCGGAATCCGCCGCTTGTTGCGTCATGCGCCCGAACGAGGCTCGGCTCGGCAGCCATGGTGGACGGCGTGCCGAATCTCGGCACCACGATGGCCAGTTCGGCATCCGTGCGCTTGGCGGGGTTCGCCACCGAAGAAACCTGTAGCCGGACACGGAAGCGCTGGACGTACACCATGCGAGCAAGGTTTGGCGGAATGGTCAGTCTGACCGCCAAGTGCTGCTCTTGCGCTGGCTGAAGTAGCAGCGCGGGGTGGTCGAGCACTAGCCAGCCGGGAGCGTCGAGCGCGGTGACGGTATAACGATCGACGATCGAGGACTTGTTGTGTACGGAGACTACGAACGTGCCTCCTGCGACAGGGTCGATCGTCACTTCCGGTTCGACGAGCCTGACCATCGGGGCGACTGCCGGACTGGCGCTCCCGATGGATATCGCTGGTGGCTTTCGTTTCGGTGGCCGATCCGGCGAGCCGCCCTGGAACGTCTCCGTAGGGGCATGCGTCTCGCGTAACACCGGAATGGCCGTTGTCAGCGGCGCGTCGTCCAGTTTGGTCACGCCGATGTCCCAACCCAGATAGAAGTCGCACTTGGTGCAGAACTGCGCGTTGGCGGCATTCTCGGCGCCGCACTGCTCGCAGCGGTGCTGAGTCATGGATTGGTCCCTTCGAACTGCCGCCACCTCATCGACTGCGTTGAGGTTCGGCCCCCCGGAGACCGCCGCCCAATCCTAGTCGGGTCGTTGCCCGTCCGTACCGGTAATCGATGGGCGTCGGGCTACGCAGGCGCGGCTTCGACGATGGACATCGGACCTGCGGTCGGTACGACTCGGGTCTGTCGAAAGCCACCCTGCGACAGCAAGTTCGCGTACTCGGACGCGCTGCGCAACACGGCGCCGAGTAGTGCACCATGACCGCCGCCGACGTCGACGATCAGCGTTCGGTCGCTAAAATCGTATGTACTGCATAGGCTTTCAATCGCATGCTGGACACACCAGTCATCCCCCGGTTGAAGACTTCGGCATACTCCGGCCTGGTCTCGAGGTAGTCGAAGATCGGCATGCCGCGGACCTCGTCGGCCGCGGTAGCGCCCGTGCGTACGGCGTGCAACAAACTGCTCCAGTGTTCCCAATGCTCTGGAGTGCCGATCAACTCGACCATCGGCGCCATCGTGTCAGGTGCGTCCGAACGCAGTTCCTGCCCGACTCGGGTCAGGGCGAATCGTCCATCGCGGCGTTGCTTCAGATGCCGTTGCTTGCAAGCGCGCGCATGAGCCGGAACGTGGCCGCAGCATCCGAGCCGACCTCGTGCGCGACGTCGTCCGCACTGAGTGGTCCTGACGCCAGCGCATCGGCGATGCCGAGCTTGGTCGAGACGTACATCGCCTGGGAGAGCCATGCACCTTGGGCAATCTCGAGCACTGCGACCTTGGGTGGCACGGCCGAACGATGGAGCAGGCCCAATCCCGCGCGGACGCGGCCGACGCCATCGATCAGCCAGGAGGATGGTGGCTTTGGGGTGTCTGACATGGCGCCAACCTTGGTGTTGCCTGTGTGTCGGTCGTGTTTGGGTGGGGGGCGTTGACGCACGCCACGGTAATTCCGTTACCTAGACTGACTCACCGTGGCAATACTGTCGGGCTTCGCGCCGTGGATCGTCTACTGGGTACTCGTCGGAAACGTCCCCTTCAAGGTTGCGGTGCTGGCGGCGCTGGCCATTGCTGTGCTGTCGTTCGTGATCGGACGCGTCAGGGGCGCCACCGCGCGCACGCTGGAACTCGGAGCGATCGGCACGTTCGTGGTGCTGACGCTGATGACGTTCACGCTCAGTCAGGACTTCATGGAGCGGTGGGTGCAGCCGTTGAGCAGCGCGGGGATCTTCCTCGTCGCGCTCGCCAGCGTCCTGATCGGGCGACCGTTCGTGCGCGAGTTCGCCGAAGTCGATCAACCTCCCGAAGTGGTCAAGAGCGAATTGTTCGGCCAGATCACCACATTGGTGACGTGGATCTGGGTCGGTGCCTTCGCGGGGATGACGGTGTCATCGGCCATCCCGCCGATCGTGCAGGGCAATGCCACGCTGCTGGACACCAGGACGCCGTTGTCGTTCGTCTGCTACTGGGTCATTCCGTTCCTGCTTCTCGGTCTGGCGGTGCTGGCGTCGCGGGTCCTGACCGACCGGATGGTCGCCGAGGCGAACAGCCCACACACCGTCCGAAAGACGACGTTCCTCGCGTTCAAGGAACTCGGGATCGACGAGCTGCTCTACCTCGCCCACCAGAAGGCCGAACGGGAGGTCGGTCCCGGCAAGGAGGCTTATGCCGTCCAAGTGGGTGGTAAGGGAGTGCCCTTGACCGGTGACGAATCGCGGGAGTCCTGGCCTGCGACGTACAAGGTGCGCGACGCCCGCTGACGCGAGCTGTTCGAAGCGGACGGCGCGATTGTCTTCGAGAACTCGTACGAAGAAAAGTGTGGGAGATGGGGCAGCTGGTCGCTCCTAGTTGGTGAACGCAGCCCGCAAGGGGTTGCGGCCAGCGAAAGGAAAGACCATGACCACCAACCAACCCCGCACCAAGCGACGTCAATTCGGCATGAGCGCGGCATTGCTCGTCGCGGCAGGCGCCGTTTCCGTGCTCAATCCCGTCGCCCCCGCCGCCCATGCGGCGATTGCACCGCAGATCTTCACGATTCAGCAGGTGTCCTCCGGCCGTTTCCTCGACGCCTGGAACGACGGCAGCCACGACTACGACGTCGTCACACGCCCAGGCCAGGGGGACCCGAGCCAAGAGTGGAAGGTGACGTTTGACGACAGCGGCGCGGCAGTGGCCACGATCCAGCAGGTGTCGTCCGGCCGGTTCCTCGACGCCCACGAGATCGACTCATTGGACTTCCGTGCAGTGTCGCGGCCAGGGGGTCAGACCGACAACACGCAGAACTGGCAGGTCAACTCGATCGGGGGAGGGTCCTACAACATCATTCAGCAGAGTTCGGGACGCCTCCTCGATGCCCACGAGATCAAGGAGAAGGACTTCGAAAGCGTGACGCGCCCCGGCGGTCAGACCGACCACACTCAGGAGTGGAGACTCAACTTCGTGCGCTACGCCTGAGGACTCGAACGCCGTTCCGTGGGTTGGTGAGGATCACCCGGCCAACCCACGGAATGGCACGAGTTCGGATCGACGGTTTCACTGTCACGTACCCGTCACGGTTGAGGTCGACTACCAAGTCTTCCCATCCGGATGGGTTTACGCCGTTGACAACGTCGTGCCATCGGTGGCACGTGGCAATCCATGCCAACGGCGTGGCCTCGACTGTGGCGGCCCGCGGTGCTGGCTAGTCCAGGTAGTCGCGCAGTACCTGAGAACGGCTGGGGTGGCGCAACTTCGACATCGTCTTCGACTCGATCTGGCGGATCCGCTCGCGGGTGACCCCGTAGACCTGTCCGATCTCGTCGAGGGTGCGCGGCTGACCGTCGGTCAGGCCGAAGCGCAGCCGGACCACGCCAGCCTCGCGCTCGGACAGCGTCTCGAGCACCGACTGCAGCTGATCCTGCAGCAGCGTGAACGACACCGCGTCGACGGCCACGACGGCCTCGGAATCCTCGATGAAGTCCCCGAGTTGGCTGTCGCCCTCGTCGCCGATGGTCTGGTCGAGCGAGATCGGTTCACGCGCGTACTGCTGGATCTCCAGCACCTTCTCCGGCGTGATGTCCATTTCCTTGGCGAGCTCTTCGGGCGTGGGCTCGCGGCCCAGGTCCTGCAGCAGCTCGCGCTGGATACGGCCGAGCTTGTTGATGACCTCGACCATGTGAACGGGAATGCGGATCGTGCGGGCCTGGTCGGCCATGGCGCGGGAGATCGCCTGCCGGATCCACCAGGTGGCATACGTCGAGAACTTGTAGCCCTTCGTGTAGTCGAACTTCTCGACGGCACGGATCAGGCCGAGGTTGCCCTCCTGGATGAGGTCGGTGAGACCCATC
>JAOPVI010000246.1 GCA_025966225.1 Mycobacterium sp.
AACTGCGGCGCCGCCTGGTCGGTGGTGCAGGTCTCGTGCAGCTTCATGAGGCCTGGCCTGCCAACGCGACCCCGATCATCGCCTCGGTGGTCACCAGATCCATCAACATGTCGTCGGTGAAATCGTCTGTACCAGAGGGCCGCTCGGGGATGACGAACCACCGCGAGTGCCCGCTGGCGTCCCACACCTTGATTTCGGTGTCAGCAGGCAAGTCCAGCCCTACTTCGGCAAGCACCTTGCGAGGCTCGCGGGCGGCCCGCGACCGGAACGTCGGATCCTTGTACCAGTACGGCGGCAGCCCGAGTACCGGCCACGGGAAGCAGGAGCACAGCGTGCAGATCACCAGGTTGTGCACGCCGGACGTATTGGCCACCGCCTGTAGGTGCTCCCCCTCGGCGCCTGCCATGCCGTCGGGAAGGTCCAGTTCGGCGATCGCCGCGGGGGTGTCGACGACGACCTTCTCGGCGAATTCCGCATCGGTCCAGGCCTTTACGACGATCTTCTTGCCGTTGAGGGGCGTCATCTCGGTCTCGAAGTAGGCGAGCACCTTGTCCACGGTTTGGGGGGTGATGACGCCCTTCTCGATGAGTAGCGACTCCAGGGCGGCCACCTTCTTGGCGCTGGCCTCCTCGCGGTCGGGCGGGTAGGCGAACTGGTCGGTCATGATTTCTCCTCGGTGGGTGCCAAATAGGCTTCGAACAGTTCGGCGTAGAGCCTCAGCGGGCCGTCCTCGGCGCGTGGGCCCCAGATCTCCGCAGGGTCGAATTCGACGATGTAGATCGGCATCGGGTCGCCGATGCCGTCACCGGTGTGGGTGAAGTAGGCGTAGTCGCCTTCGAAGACGCGTTCCACGGTGCCGGTCTGGCCGCGCAGGTATCCCGGCAGCCGGCTGTGCGCGTCGGCGGGCACGTTGGTGATGCGCACCGTCGAGCCGACCGGGAACTTCGGGTGTGCGACGTCACGCCGGGGGCTGTCGCCGAGGCGGAGATATGAGATCACCTGATCGTCGATCGCAGGCGCGTCTTCGGCGCCCGTCGCCGGTGGCACTTCGGCGATCTTGGCGGCGAGTTCCTCTTCGGTCACGTAGCCCTTGTCGACGAAGAACTGGGTGATGCCGCCCAACCACTTCTCGTAGTAGCGAAACTTGAAGTAGTCGAAGGGATTCATCGCCTCGGCGCCGGTGCGCAGGTCGGCCCACGTCCACTTGTCTTTGAAGGCCGTCGGCACCTCGTCGATGGGATATTCCGGCAGCGCGGCGCCGAGGTGGTTCGACAACCCCATCATCGCGACGTGGATGCCGAAGATCCGCTTCTCCCAATCTTCGACGAAGACACGCTTTTCCAGTGTCAGCGGTTCCGGTAGGCCCTCGAGGCCGCCGAGATAGTGCTGCAGTTTCATGAGGCGGGGCTTCCTTCGATCGGCGCGGTTGCGGGGCTCTTAGCGGACGTCGCGGATGTCCTAGTCATGGCGGTGGCCAGGTATTCGGAGAGCAACCCGAAGGACGCTCCGAGCACGCAGGCCACGGCGGCGACCAGGCCGGGATGGGAGATGGTGGTGACCGTGATGCCGATGTCTCGTCCGAAGACCGTCGACACCGTGGAGGCAAACCCGACGACGACGGCCGGGGTGGTCGCCAGCAGGGGCACCCAGGACGCCTGCACCATGAGCGCGCTACCGACGCCGACGGCGATGGCGGTGACCAGCAGGCTGCCTCCCATCAGGTAGGCGGCAAACAGGCTGGCTGACGCGATCACCACTCCGACGAGGTTCGACGACACCGACCGAACCCAGCCGGCAACACCGCCGCCGACGAAGAAGAACGACGCCCAGGCCAGGAACACCACCCAGATGGGCACCGTGATGACTTCTGCCGTGAATGCGACTGCGACCCCGCCGAGCGCGCCGATGCTCAGCGTCAAGGCTGTCCGTGAATCCATGAAATAAGCGTCGGATCAGCAGGTTTCGGTGGCGTTACGTCCGGATTGCTCTGGCCGTCAGGTCCGGACACGAATCGCGCATTTCCGGACCTCGGCCCGCTCCCATTGCCGTCGTAGCGGACCACCGCTACGTTGACTTCACCTTGGTGTCACGGAAGGACAGCCACAGGTGTCCGACATTAGACCGCAGCGGCTGCACGAAGCCGCGGGGCGCCGGCCCGCGAAAGCGAAGGGACCGAAGCCGCCCAAGACCGTCGTGTTCGCGTTATACGACAAGGTGACGTTGCAGGACGTCGCCGCGCCGCTCGAAATATTCGCCCGCGCAAACGATTTCGGTGCACTCTACCGCGTGATCCTGGCCTCGCCGACCGGTGAGTCCGTCGATACGACGTCGTTCGTCTCGCTGAAGGTCGACATGCCGGTTGCGGGGGTACCGGACCGGTTCGACACGTTGATCGTGCCGGGCGGGGTCCCGCCCGACTTCTATTTCACCCCTGCCGAGCACGACATCCCGGAGGAGCAGACGCCGGACGTCGTGCCGGCCGCGTTGGAAATGGTGGGCGAACTGGCGCCGCGGGCGCGCAGAGTCGCCTCGGTGTGCACCGGCGCGTTCCTGCTGGCCGCACTCGGATTGCTCGACGGCCGTCGTGCCACCACGCACTGGGCGCACTGTCAGGAACTGGCACGCACCTACCCCGAGATCGAGGTCGTGCCGGATTCGCTGTTCGTGCAGGATGGGCCGTTCATCACCGGTGCGGGCATCAGCGCAGGCATCGACCTCGGGCTGGCCTTGGTGGAAAGCGACTACGGTCCGGACGTGGCCCGGCGGGTGGCGCGGTGGATGGTGGTGTTCCTTCAGCGGCCCGGCGGTCAGGCCCAGTTCAGTGTGTGGACCGAATCCGAGCTACCGGTGTCGGGCGGGCTTCGCGAGATTCTCGACGGGGTGGTCGCCGATCCTGGGGCCGACCACTCGATCGCGGCGATGGCTGAGCGGGCCGCAGTCAGCGAGCGGCACCTCGTACGCATGTTCCGGGTCCAGGTCGGGATGACGCCGGCGCGGTTCGTCGAGCAGGCGCGACTGGAAGCGGCGAAGGTCCTTCTTGCGACCGGTGACCACGGCCAGGAAGCGGTGGCGCGACGGGCGGGTTTCGGATCGGCGGACACCATGCGACGCACCTTCCGGCGCGCGCTCGGCGTGTCACCGAGCATGTACCGCAGTCGATTTCGTACGACGGGGATTCACCAGGGGTTCTAGCGGTGTGGTCGGCGGCTGGGTGATCAACGGCTGAACACCCGCGCAGGGCGTTCTT
>JAOPVI010000256.1 GCA_025966225.1 Mycobacterium sp.
CCAGCAGGATCTGACCGCCATGGCCAGCGGCCATCACTCTCGCGGCCCGATTGAGCACCGCACCGAAGTAGTCACCCTCCCGCAGTTCGGCCTCGCCGGTCGCCAACCCCATCCGCACCGGCAACTCGAGCCCTCGTTGCGCGGCCACCGCCGCATCCACCGCCGACCTGGGCGAGCCGAAGGCGGCGCACACACCGTCACCGGTGTGCTTGAACATGAAGCCGCCGTGCGTCTCAATCGCGGAGCGCAACACCGCGTCGTGGGCGGCGAGGGCGTTCCGCATCCCGTCCGCGTCGGCCTCCCACCGACGGGTCGACCCCTCGACATCGGTGAACAGAAACGTCACCACACCGGACGGTGCGGCTGTCGCGGCCACGCGCACAGGATGTCACAAGAAAGGCACTCCTACCTCGAACATCGGCGGATCCGGCCCGGTCAGCGGATACCCGTGGTCGTCGAGTCGAACTTCCGCGAGTCGCGATTGTCGTCTCGTTCGAGACGAGCGCCTGTGGCCACTGCCCCTGCGGGAGAACGGGCGCTGTTCGTCCTATCTGCGTTTGCGGGTGGGCGCAAACGCGCGTCGGCCGGCGCTCTGCCCGCCGACGCCTTCGTGGTCGACATCCCGCCAGAAATCGTTGTCGTACTGGGTGTCCGGGATCTGGATCAGCTCACTGGACCGTTTGGATAGGGCGAGGCCGCACGCCATCTCCAGCTCTTCAGCGTCGATGTCGAGCCTGTCGATGCCGTTGAGGATTCGTTCGGCGTCATTGACGATGCGGCGCATGGCTGGGGCGTCGCCGTACGTCGACTCCAACGATGTCACGCACCGCAGCAGGTCGCCGATCAGCTGGTGAAGCTCGTCGACTTCGATCGTCGTGGACATGGGAACTCCTTGGGGTGTCGGGGCTGCGGTTGGAGGGCTCGATGCGCATCATCGCGGCAAGCACACGGTCGGGAGACCGGGGCGGTGCAGCATCCGCGTCATGACCGCGGCGCACAGGCTGAGCACACCGGCGGCGACGAACGGAATCGTCAACCCATGCGAGGCGACCAGCAGGGTGGGCAGACCGACGCCGATGAGTCCTCCGAACAGCTTGGCGCTGTACACCAAACCGAAGTTGCGCACCGCGCTGGGCTCCCCGAAGTAGTCGGCGACCAGGCTGGCGAACAGTGGGTAGAAGGCGCCGCCGGCCATTCCGCTCAGTGCGGCGAAGACGACGAACGCCGCGGGTTGACCGATCGATGCGGAGTAGACGAGCCCCAGTTGCGCGCAGCCCTCGACGAGAAGCGCGGCGCTCAGTGTCTGGCGTCGGCCGAACCGGTCGGAGACATGGCCGGCCACGCTGCGGCCGGTGCCGTTGACGATGGCGAGTAGACCAACCGCCACGGCGCCGACGCCAAGCGAAAAGCCTTGGGACATGGCCACGATCGGGATGTAGACGGCAGCGAGCAGCGACGCTGCGGCGGCGATGACCAAGATGAGGTACATGACCACGAACGCAGGCGTCCGGACCGCCTCACCGGGGGAGTACTGACGCACTGCCGTGACGTTGTTGCGCAAGCTGCGATTCAGCTTCTTGTCGATGGCCCAGAGTTTGGGGTCGAGGTCCGGCGGCCACCAGCCCGCCGGCGGGTCCCGCAACAGGGCGCCACACCCGGCGACGACGAGCAGGATGACGACACCGACCACCGTGAAGATTCCCGTGCGGTTGGCCGGGTTCAGGACGGTGGCGAAGAGTGCGATGAACGGAACGGCGCCGCAGGCGAAGGCCCCGGTGACCAAACCGACCCGGACACCGCGCGCCTCGGGATACCACTTCGCGACGGTCGCGGTGCACGTGGCGTAGACGATGCCGGCGCCGGTGCCGGACAGTACGGAGTAGCCGATCACTGCGAGCAGGAGGCTGTTCGTGTGGGCCAGGGTCACGGGCCCTGCGGCACACAGCACGGCTCCGATCAGGACTGCGTGCGCCGGTGTCAAGGCGAAGCGGTGGCTCAGCACGGCGGTGGGGGCGGCCGCTCCGGCCTGGAACACCACCCACAGCGCGAGCACCCACAACGCGCCCGTGACGCTGGATCCGCTGGTCACGTGCAGCGCCGCCAGAGCGACGCCGTAGCCGTACTGCAGCACGCCGATCCCGGCCATGGCGGCCCAGCAGAGACAGAGCATCCACGTCCGGGAGCGGCCGATGAGGTCCTGCGGCCGCTCGCCGACTCGATACGAGCGGCCGCGCAGGTCGCGGACTTCGACGACGTTGACGGGGGAACCGGTGGGGGTCATGATGAACTCCTAATTGCATACAGTATGCAATCATCGTAACGTGACGTGGGTCACGTGTCCACACTTCGCAGCCATTGCTCGGCTGCCTCGCGTATCACGGTCACCACGACCGGCTTCGAGGCCGGGCCGACATCGGCGCGCCAGTAGATTTGAGTACGAAGTACGACCAGGGAGAGTGTGCCGACATGGGACGTGTGACGAGCAGATACCGAATTCTGCGCATGACCGATGGGGTGGGCTCGGCACGCCCGGACACCCTCGCCGCGGAGGAACCGCTGGAGATCCGGGTGTCGGGCCGTCCACTGACGGTGACGATGCGGACCCCGGGTGACGACTTCGACCTGGCCCGCGGCTTTCTCGTCAGCGAGGGCGTAGCGGCGGCGGCCTCGGACATCGCGGCCATCCGCTACTGCGCCGGAGCGACCGCCGATGGCGCCAACACCTACAACGTGCTCGACGTGCTCCTCGGGGACGGCATCGCGGCGCCCGACGCGTCGCTGGAACGCAACTTCTACACGACGTCGTCGTGCGGGGTATGCGGGAAGGCCAGCCTCGATGCGGTGCGCACCGTCAGCCGCTGGCCCGTCGACCGTGATCCGGTCCGGCTGAGCGCCGCGACGATCGTCACCCTGCCGGACAAGCTCAGGGCTGCGCAGCGGGTCTTCGACCGAACCGGCGGCCTGCACGCGGCCGCGCTGTTCGACGCCGACGGTGAGCTCTGGTGCGTGCGTGAGGACGTGGGACGGCACAACGCGGTCGACAAGGTGATCGGATGGGCGCTCGCCGACGGGCGCCTGCCGTTGACCGGCATGACGCTGATGGTCAGCGGCCGGACTTCCTTCGAGTTGGTGCAGAAGGCGGTGATGGCCGGAATACCGGCACTGGCCGCGGTGTCGGCTCCGTCGTCGTTGGCCGTGGACCTTGCCAGGGAGATGGGACTGACGTTGGTGGGCTTCCTGCGCGGCACCTCGATGAACGTCTACTCCGCTGCCGAACGGATCCGCTCCGGCGAGGAGGAGTTCGACCGCGATCCGGCCGGTCAGCGCTCGGCGGGCTGACCGGACGTCATTCCCGCTCGGCCTTGGCGAGCCGCTCTTCGTGGTAGACCTGACGCGTCCGCTCGGTGTGACGGTCCATGATGTCGGTCGCGCGCTTGACGTCCCGGGCGGCGATCGCCGAGATGAGTTCGGCGTGCTCGCTCCAGGCGTCATGGCCGCGTGGCTGCGCGATGGGCAGGTAGTACCACCGCCACTTGCGTTGGACGAGGCCGATGTGCTCGGCGAGTACCTTGTTGCCCGCGAGGGCGGTGATGGCCGCGTGCAGGGCGGCGTTGGCCGCGACGAGGCCCTCCGAATCGTTGGCGGCCAGGGCATTCAACCCGTCCTGCTGCAGCTCCCAGAGCCGATTCACGTCCTCCGGGGTGGCGCGTTCGGCGGCGAGCCCGGCCGAATGGGTTTCCAAGACCGACCGGACCCCGAGAAGCTCGTCCACTTCATCTTCGGACGGGACGTGCACGAAGGCACCTTGCCCGGGCCGGAGCTCGATCCAACCGTCGGTCTGCAAGCGCTGCAGGGCTTCTCGCACCGGCTGGCGACTGACACCGAGATAATCGGCCAGCTCGGCCTCGACGACGTGTTGGCCTCGTTGCAGGGTGCCGTGCACGATCAGTTCGACGATCGCGTCGTAGACGGCCTGGCGCAGGGGAGCGGGTCGAAGCACCCGGGGTGCGGTCGCGTCCGCCAGCATGTTGGGCCGCGTCGCGCTCTTGCGTTTGCCGGCGGGATGGGGATGTGACATGGCTAGCGGCTCCTTAGCCTTCGATGCTCCGTGCTCATCTTACAGGTTTTCGTATGCAATGAACCGTCGCCGCGCTTCCCGTTTCGGTCAACCCTTCGGGACGGTGGTCCCGGGAAACTGAGGCCCCGGGTGCGAGAGGGGTCCTGGCGAGGACCTCTGTCGCACCCGGGGCGCTCATTCATTGCCCGCAAGCCCATTGCCCGCAAGCCCACACGGGTACTAGTCCAGCGCTAGCGATGCGGCCTCCTGCTCCTGACGTCCATGTTTGCCCTGATAGTCGTCCTTCACCGTCGGCTGCTGTGACACCGGCAGTTTGGGCTGGCGAAGCAGCAGCGTGATGAAGGCACAGACGATGCCGACCGTACCGGCGATCATGAATGCCGTGCCGTACCCCCAGTTGCTCACCACGACCGAACCCATGCCGGCACCGAGCAGACCGGAGATCACCTTCGAGCTGTAGACCAGGCCGTAGTTGGTCGCGTTGTTGTTCTCACCGAAGTAGTCGGCGGTCATCGCAGCGAACAGCGGGAAGATCGCGCCGCCACCGAAGCCCGATACCATCGAGGCCAAGAGGAACAGCGGCATGCTGCCGATGGAGCCGGACAGGTACACCGCGTACTGGGACAGCCCCAGCACCGCACACACGATGATCAGTGTGTTCCGGCGCCCGTACAGGTCCGAGATCCAGCCGATCACGCCGCGCCCGGTGCCGTTGATGATCGCCTTGAGGCTCATCGCGAGCGCGACGATCCCACCGGCGAAGCCCATCTCCTTGCCGAAGGGCACCTGCATGGCGATGCCGAAGATGTTGATGCCTGCGGTGCAGAGCAGGACGAACCACATCAGCGGAAGGATCCCGGTCTTGATGGCCTCCATCGGTGTGTACTGCTTCACCGCTGGCGGATTCTTCAGCAGCGCCCGCCGAATTCGCGGATCTTCACT
>JAOPVI010000296.1 GCA_025966225.1 Mycobacterium sp.
AACCAGCCCGCCGAGACAAGCAATGCGCCGAGGGATCCGACGAGGTGCAGCAGCCGCTTGCGTACCGATGGCGGCGCGGCGACCAGATAGACCAGACCGATCGCCGGCGCCACCATGATGCCCTCCAGCATCTTGGCCAGGAACGCGAAGCCGAGCGCCACACCGACGAAGACCATCCACTTCGCGCTCGCGTGCTCCAACGCCCGCACCGAACAATAAACCGCGGTCATCATCAGCAGCACCATCACCGCATCAGGATTGTTGTACCGGAACATCAAAGCCGCGACCGGCATCACCGCCAGCGCGGCCCCGGCGAGCAGCGCCGCGTTGGGTCCACTGATCCGACGCACGGCCGCATACAACAACGCCACCGTGGCGACCGCCATCAACGCTTCGGGGATCAACATGGTGGCACTGCTGAACCCGAAGATCTGACCCGACAAGCCCATCACCCACTGCGACACGGGCGGCTTGTCGACCATCATGAAGTTCTGGGTGTCCAGCGAGCCGAACAGCAACGCCTCCCAGTTCTTCGACCCGGCCTGAGCGGCCCCGGCGTAGAACTGGTTAGCCATCCCATTGACGGTGATGTTCCACGAATAGAACACCGCCGTAACCACCAACAACGCCCCAAAACCCACCCGATCCCAGGTCGGACCGGTGAACCGGCCCGAGCGGGGCGGTTCGGCCGTTTCAGTTGGCGTGGCGGGCGGCTCCAATGTCGTTGTCACGGTGCCATTTAGACAGGCCCACCGTTGGCCTGCCTGTGAGGGACCGGCGACAGGGCTGAGATACCGGAAACATCCCGGTAACCATCACGTGATCGTGATCACGTTGACGCGAGTTTCGACCGGAGCCAGCGGCGATTGGTGGCGCCGATCACACGACCGATACGACGGTCACTTCGGTGTAGACGTTGGTGCAGGAGCCACAACGGACTTCGTACAGCAGGGTTTCGTCGCCACGGTCGAAGAACTGATAGTCGGTGGGCACCATGCATCTCGGGCACCGAGTGGTTCCACGCTCCACTGCCTTCATCGTCCGCGCCCTTCGGATCGCCGTTGGTGCTGAGCAAATACCCGGGTGCGCAGTCAGCGAAACCCCGTGATCTGCAGCGCCCGTGTCACGATCCGCAATGCGGGCGGTGCCGAATGGGTTAGTTGGCGATGTGACGCAGTTGCGACGCGAGCATCCACCGTTGCTTCTCCAACGATTCCAGGATGGCGTGGAGGATGTCCGCGCTGGTGGGGTCCTGGTGATCGACGTCATCGTGCACCGCGCGAATGATGTTGACCACCACGATGATTCGCTCCGCGATGACCGCGACGGCCCGCTCGACACTCACTTCGCCTTCCGGGAAGGACGCGAGTCGGGTGGTGTTTGCGATCGTGCGGGTACGTCCGTCGGGCACGGCATCGAGTGCGCGCATGCGCTCGGCGACCGTGTCGGCATACTCGCGCACCCCGTCGACGACCTCGTCGAGTTCGAGGTGAATGGACCGGAAGTGGGGCCCGACCAGGGTCCAGTGCGCCTGCTTGGCCTGGGCCTGCAGTTCCAGCAGTTCGACGAGCACGGACTGGAGGTCGCGGGCGAGGGTCGGTGACGCGACGAATTCGGTGGTGGATATTTCTTGGCTGGTCATTTTCATTGACTCCTTGTCGCTCTGGGTTGCAAGTACGACAGTACACCCTCTTTTGAGTTACTCAATACTATGAGTTAGTCGCTTCTTTGGTTAGGTCATGCTAACCTGGACTCATGAGTGCCGACGATGCGATCTCGCAGTTCAAGCGGGAACTACGGGCGGCCGACCTGCGAGCCACCTCGGGACGGGTGGCAGTGCTCGGCGCACTCGAGGCAGCCCCCCACTCCACTGCCGAGAAGGTGTTCGAGCTGATCTCGACCGCCCTGCCAGGCACGTCGCCGCAGGCGGTCTATCTCGTACTCAACGACCTGAGCCGCGCCGGACTGATCCGCAAGTTCGATCCCGCCGGCTCCGCTGCGCTCTACGAACGCCGCATCGGCGACAACCACCATCACCTGATCTGCGAGTCGTGTGGCACGGTTCAGGACGTTGACTGCGCCATCGGCGAGGCGCCGTGCCTGCGCCCAAGCGGCGAGGACGGGTTTCGTGTCCGCGAAGCCGAGGTCACGTTCTGGGGTATCTGCTTGGCGTGCCAGTCGGCCTGAGTCGCTCTCGTCGAGATCTGCATCAGGGCAGCCCGAAAACTAGTGACTAATAGTCCACATGATCGCATCCGAGCACGGGGCCGACAGCCAGCTGAACAGCACCTGTGTCGTTGACAACGTGATCTGGATCATCATCTAATAGTCAGTGTTGCTGGACCACCTCTGGGCACGCAGGAGCAATCGTGAACAAAGATGAACTGATCCTGATCAGCGTCGACGACCACATCGCGGAACCCGCCGACATGTTCGACGCGCACGTGCCTGCGGCCTACAAGCAATACGCGCCGCGGGTGCTGCAAGAACCCGACGGCACTCAGCAGTGGTACTACGGCGAGCTGCGCGGGCGGAACATGGGGCTCAACGCGGTCGCAGGCAAGCCGCGCGAGATGTACAACATCGACGCGAATAGCTACGACGAGATGCGACCGGGTTGCTTCAACGTCGACGAACGCGTGCGCGACATGAATGCGGGCGGACAACTCGCGGGACTCAACTTCCCGAACTGGACGGGCTTTTCGGGTCAGGTGCTGAACCAGGGTCCTGACCGTGACCTCAACCTGATCATGATTCAGGCCTACAACGACTGGCATATCGACGAGTGGTGCGCCGCGTATCCCGACCGGTTCATCCCGTGCGGGATCCTGCCGCTGTTCGACGTGCAAGAAGCGGCCGCCGAAGTGCGCCGGCTCGCGGCGAAGGGCTGCCACGCGGTCACGTTCTCCGAGAACCCGGCGGGTCTCGGCATGCC
>JAOPVI010000178.1 GCA_025966225.1 Mycobacterium sp.
CTGTCACTAGCCACACTCAATTCTGACCGCGCCGAGATCTGGGGAGCGTGGGCAATAACCGTACGCCCCCGTCGGCTGCGGCGCACCAATTCGGCCCGCCCCCGGGAGAGCCGGAAGGGCGGCCGAACGTGGGTCGCATTCGAGATGCGACCCCTTTTGGTTAGACGCGGGCGGGGTTCAATGGTTCCGAACTCGACGTCAGCCTCGGCCTCGGCCTGCTCGCGGGCATCGATCCATCTCAAGCCGGACTTGTGGAGCACGTAGGTGCGCTCACGTATCCAGCCGGGGCGCGGATCGATGTAGTGGGTCATGCACCCTCCTCGGTGTGATTCTCGGTTCCGTCGCCCTAAGGAACCTGTACGACAAGGTGCCTCGATGGTGGTGCCATCGTCGATGCTGCCGTCCGCCAACTGGATCGCCGTCGGCGACACCCTGAGCTTGTGGTCGGTGACGGTCCGGTCGTCGCCGATCACGACCCGATAAGGCTGGGGTTCGATGGCTTGCCAGTCCTCGATCGGCCTGGCGCCGGCTGGCGGTGCGATGTCGGGGTACGGGTTGATCTGAGCGGTGGTGGTTGTCATGGGCGCAATCTCCTCCGATGGTGTGACACCCGAGGAGGGTGGGCTGTGGTCTGCGTCATTTCGCAACTCCTCGATGGTGTGCGTATCCCATCGGGCCTATTGCGCGTTTATTGCGCGGAGACAGCGAAGGCCCGGTGAAAACCGGGCCTGAACTGCAAACTAACCGGTGCGCGATACTGGGATTGAACCAGTGACCTCTTCCGTGTCAGGGAAGCGCTCTCCCGCTGAGCTAATCGCGCCGGGGTACCTTCTTGGAGGTGGAGACGGGAATCGAACCCGTGTGCACGGCTTTGCAGGCCGTTGCCTCACCACTCGGCCACTCCACCGTTGGGGTTGGTGTCACTGCACCTTCGAGCGGATGACGGGATTCGAACCCGCGACCCCAACCTTGGCAAGGTTGTGCGCTACCAACTGCGCCACATCCGCGTGCCACGGGCGAGATCGTCGCCCGTCGCGAAGCACGACATTAGTCCACGCACGTGAGGCCGCACAAATCCCTTCCACGTTCGGGGGCATGGGCTCAGTCGACGTGGTAGCCCGCCCGTACCGAGGCCGAAGCACCTGATGCCAGAAGGCCCGCGACAGCCCTGCGTCGTAGGCCAGGGGATTCTCGGTTGTCAGCGCGGCTCAGAACACTTTGTACGCTTCGCGCGCGATCGTGAAGCCATGGCCAGCCGCGCTGTCCCGGCATGTGATGGCTGCCTCGGCGCTCTCGCACGTCAGGTCGTCTTTGGTGATCGACTCGCCGCACGCCAGTGGCTGACCTGCACCCATGGCGGTGTCGCGCGCGCATACGAACGCTGCCTGTTCGCCGACCGGCATGCCAATGCCTTGCCCGTAGTCGAACTCGCAGTCCGCGGGCCTCGGAGGCGGCGACCAACTACGTTCTCAAATGTCGCACCGGACAGGCGTCGAGTCGAGCATGCAGCCCATGTTGCCGCTCGGAGCGGTGAAGCTGACGAGTTCGGTAATTGCTTCTGGCTCAGTCGTTTCGCTGGCGGCCGCGCCGGTCGGCGAGGTACCAGTCATCGACTTCTCGGCTGACGTCGTCGCCGACGATGACGGGGTGGACGCGGGCTCCTGGCTACCGCAACCGGCCAGCACACCTGAGGCGAGGGCGAGCACCAGGAGGCCGACTCGAAGCGTCATGGCGTGACGATACCGCCAGCGTGCACCTGTATTGGGTGCGCTGGATCCGCGGCCACGCATCGCTCCGTGTTAATCTTCGACGTCCATCGATCACTGATCGGTGCTCCCGGGTCTCGTAGCTCAGTGGGAGAGCGTCCGCCTCACACGCGGAAGGTCGCTGGTTCGATACCAGCCGGGACCACCCTTAAAAGCCCAGTTCAGAGTGGGTTTTCTGACCGAGCCCCGGACCCGATGGCGGAAGTCATCCGGCCAATATCCGGCCAATATCCGGCCAAACCATCCGCCGATACGGCCGGGCGTTTACGGAAGGTCCTTGCGGGTGTCGTCGAGGCGGTCCAATGCCGAGGCGACGTCGTCGAGTTCGTCGTCGTATAGATCGGCGTAGATATGGGCGGTCACCGTGATCGACGCGTGGCCCAATGTCTTCTGCAGTAGGCGCAGGTCGGCGCCCGAGCGCCGCGCAGTGACGCGTAGGTGTGCCGCAGGTCGTGCACCCGCATAGTGGGCCGCCCGCCCGATTTCGACGATCGCCTGGCAGTGTCGCGTGCACGACCCACATCGAGCGGCGTGCGCGCATCGCCTGTGGTGGCCGGCAGATCTATCCACACGTCGGTTCGAGACCCGGGCGGTCGGCTCGACGCTACCGTCGACGTCCATCCCGGCACCGGGCGCCACGGAGGAGAAGTGGATCAGGTCCGAAACGGCAACCGTTGGCGCGTCACCGCAGTCGACGAAACGACGAATCGCCTTGCCGCCGAACGGCTCACTGACCCCCTGTGTCATATTCGGCCCCCGTGTGTTCCCTGGTGTCGATTGACCTGTTAGGCCGAACTGGCCTGGCGAGATTGCGCCTGCGAGTCCGGTTCGCTTTGACCGACGAAATGCCAACGTTAAGTATGGGCCCGGTCGGGCCAGCCAGGATCTATGGACCGGAGGTAGCGCGTGACCCATCCGTCGGGTATTCCTGTGTTCGAACGGTTCTTCCGCTCGGTCGCAAGCATCAAGATCGACAAGAACGACGTACGTCGCTTCCGGGAGTTCGTCGACGAGCAGATCGATGAAATTGCCATCGCCGGACGCAATTCGGCCAAGTGGAACCGGCGTGACGTGATTGTGGCGCAGGACCTTCCGATCACCAAGGGCGTCCAGGAGCGAATGCGCGAATTCGACAAGCTCGAGGAGGCCGAGGAAATCCGTGATCTGCTGCGCCAGATGGTGCGGCAACCGCCGGCTGACGTTACATTCGCCGAGGACACCGAGGAGCTGCTGCCAGAGTTGTTCGGCGGGTTGGGCATCGCGCTGGCCCGGTCGTTTCGCGTAGTGGACGCGACGGTGTCCAACCCGTCGACTGAGCACTGGAACCGGGTGTTCACGCTGTTCCGCCTGGTGTTCTGATTCCGACTGTCGTGACTGACCCCGCGAGTGAAATCACGGGCCTGAAATCGTCCCGACAGTGCGAGGCGCCCGGCCGCTTTCGAGGGGACAGTCTTTGACTACAACCGCTGACGAAGGAGAAGAGGAGTTGACATGACTCTGTCCGTGAAAAGTTCTGCTGGTCAGGCGCGCCCGTTTGGCGAGTTTGACAATCTCTATGCGGAAATGGATCGATTGGCGCAGTCGGTGTTTGGCGGCAAGACGGGTCAAGGTGCCTGGTTGCCGGCGGCCGACATCGTCGAAACCGACAGCGCGTATGCCATCGAGATCGAGCTTCCTGGGGTGCGACGCGAGGACGTCGACGTCAATCTGAACGGCAACGAACTGGTGGTGACCGGCGAGGTCAAGGAGCGCGAGCGCGAAGGTTTCTTCCGCCGCCGGACCCGGCGCGTCGGTGAGTTCGAGATGCGCGTCACGCTGCCAGGCCACCTCCGGGAAGCCGACGTCGAGGCGTCCTTGGCCTATGGCGTGCTGAAGGTCTATGTGCCCAAGGCTGAGAACACCAAGACGAACAGGATCACTGTCAGCGAGTCGGGCGACGGCTCACCCTAGACACCCGTCGCAGCCGGTTTCCGGTCAGCCATCGGGATTCAGGAAGCGCCACGCCCGCGTCGCGACGTGCAGGTTGAACCGGGTATCGACGTTGCGGAGGTCGTGGCCGGTGAGTTCAGCGATGCGCGCCAGCCGGTAACGCAGCGTGCTGCGATGGATGTGCAGTGCAGCCGCGGATTCATCATAATTTCCACCGCACTCCAGGTAACCGCTCAGGGTCATCACAAGTTCGGAGTTCTTGCTGTCGTCGTAATCCAAGAGTGTGCCAAGCCATTCGCGCACAAAGCTTTCGACCTCGGCGCCGCCGTCTGCGGCGTCGATGAGGCGATAGAAACCGAGTTCGTCGAACGCCGCTGCGCCTTGTGGGCTGACTGAGCGCAGCCGGATGCTCATGGCCCGACGGGCTTCCATGAACGACTGCGGAAAGTCATCGGGCACCAAGCATCGGGAGCCGATACCAACGACGCTGGTGGTCTTGCCAAGGATTTCACTGATCTTGCGGTGCAGCGCCTGTGGGTCCGGGCGGCCGTCGGTGAGCAGCACGACCAGACCGGCATGGCGCCCTTGCAGGTAGTTCAGATGCAACGCGGTTGCGGCGCGCCCGGCGGCGGTTGTCAGCGTGTTCTCGGTGCGACCAGTACTTTGCACAACCACTACGTAGTGGGGGCGCCGTAGGTCGTGGTTCAGGGCGTCGGCACGAGCGTAGGCCCCGTCCCGGTCGGTGCCCGCCAACAGGTCGTCGACGAGATCGCGGCGCAGGTTGAGTTCGATCTCAGCGACGGTTCGCTGGTGGGAAAGCTCCAGTGCCAAAACGGTGGCGGCGTAGTGCAGCGCGAACAAGTTGTCCTCGGTCACCGTATCGTCCGGGTCGTTCAACGCGAGGACACCGAGGATCTCGGCCCGGGGTTGGA
>JAOPVI010000313.1 GCA_025966225.1 Mycobacterium sp.
CACTCTGGCGGGTCTGCGCGCCGCCCCGACGGCTGAGCTGCGCACCGTATCCATCGACCTGCGGCACGACTGGCCGGCCGCCTTGCGCGACGCGGGTCTAGACAGTGACCGGCCCACCGCCTGGATCGCCGAGGGTCTGTTCGGCTACCTCCCGCCGCAAGCCCAGGACCGCCTGCTGGACAACATCACCGCGCTCAGCGCCGACAGCAGCCGACTGGCCACCGAAACCGTCCCGGACATGTCGCAGCTGGATCTGGAAAAAACCCGGGAAATGATGAGCAAAGCCACCGCCAAATGCCGTGAGCACGGCTTCGAACTGGAGGTTGCGGACTTGGGATACGAGGGCGAGCGCAATGCGGTCCCCACCTACCTGCAGAACCTGGGCTGGCGATCGGTCGGTACGCCGATGAGTCGGCTCCTGGCCGACAACGGACTAGCGGCCATGCCGCACAGCAGCGACTGGACTCCGATGGCCGACACCGTCTACTACACGTCCGTCTTGAGCAAGTAGTCGACCACGATGCCCCGGGTCGCCGCGCTCGATCACTTCGGAGGCCTGCAGCGCCCCTGGATCGCGCGACCGACTTTCGAGACGCGAATATGTCGTCTTATTCGAGACATCAGTAGCCCTTGCGGCAAGCGGGCCACCGCTTGCGCCGACCTATCCAAAGTCGGGTCTTTATGACGGATCCGCCATTTTGAACGGGAATCCGCCACGGAAAACGACAACCTGTAGTGACACTTGTTGAGAAATTTGGGCCACTTGGTGACATCCAAAGCGCGGCACCTACGCGGTCCCGGATTCTCAGTTTCATGTCATATGTGACATCGCGACGACATTTAAATTGCGACGACGACATTTTGTTTGAGAACTGACAGTCGCCGATAATGACCGGCTATGCCGCTGAAGCGCGGCAGGTGCAGTTGATGCGCCCCCACAACGGTCTTCCTTCGACCTTTGTTCTGCTTGGGGACGGGCTGAAAACAGCCTTCCCGTCCGGACGATGGTCGCGCTCGCACCCACGCGCCGACGAATTCGGATTCAAAGATGTTCGAGCACAACATCGTTCGGTGGGACTGTTGTCCTACGCCATCCCGCGCGGAGGCTGCGAACCGGCGCACTCATCCCGTCCAGGCCTGCTCTTGGCGGAACGCCACGATGGCCAGGTCCAGCGTGACCGACGGCCTACACCGGACACTCGGCACGGTGCCGTGTCGAACGCGCCTCATCAAGGGCGACCGACAGAGTTGGCGATTCGTCGCGCATCCCCGCCGTGATGCAGCCCGTGCACGGGCCACGAATTTCGTCTGGCCCGCTGCCGCGGTGCGGTCCATCCGTCATGATTCGCCCATGGACAGCGATGAAGTGCCTCATTGCGAGCCGGCCGAGCAGGCAGTCCCGGCTGGGCATGCGAACTCCAGTTCGTCTGATCTGCGCCGATGGCGCCAGTATCTGGTCGACGAACAAGCCGAGGCCGCCGTATACCGCGATCTCGCAAGACGGCGCACCGGCGAAGAACGCGACATCCTGCTGGCGCTGGCCGCCGCTGAAGGTCGCCACGAACAGCATTGGCGGACATTACTCGGCGAGCAGCTCGGCAAGCCCCGCCGCGCCCAGTTGCGCACCCGCTTGCTCGGGCTCCTCGCGCGGCACTTCGGATTCGTGTTCGTGTTGGCACTCGCGCAGCGGGCTGAAACCCGCTCCAGCTATGACACCGACGCCGATGCCACCGCGGCGATGGCCGCCGACGAGCGCATGCACGCCGAAGTGGTCCGCGCCCTGGCCGCTCGCGGGCGCACCCGGCTGTCGGGGAGCTTCCGGGCCGCGGTGTTCGGTGCCAATGACGGTCTGGTCAGCAACCTCGCCCTCGTGTTGGGCATCAGCGCCAGCGGGGTGTCCAACCACACGGTGCTCGTCACCGGGATGGCCGGCCTATTGGCAGGAGCGCTGTCGATGGGCGCCGGCGAGTACGTGTCGGTGAACTCCCAGCGGGAACTGTTGGAAGCCTCCACACCCGATCCGCAGGCCGGGTCAGCGCTGCCGCAGCTTGACGTCGACGCCAACGAGTTGGCGCTGGTCTACCGCGCCCGCGGAATGACCGAGTCCGACGCCGAGGCGCGGGCCGCCGAAGTGCTCGTCGCGCTGACCCCTGGCTTCTCCGGGCACCCCAGTGATCCCGAGCCGGACGGCGCGGGGCACGAAGCGGTCGGCACCGGCGTCGGCGCAGCGCTCTCAAGTTTCTGCTTCTTCGCCTCCGGTGCCCTAATCCCCGTTCTGCCCTACCTTTTCGGCCTACAGGGCGTAGCTGCGCTCATCGTTGCTGCCGCGCTCGTCGGGTTCGCCCTGCTGTCGACCGGCGTCATCGTCGGCCTGCTATCAGGCGGTCCGCCGCTGCGCCGGGCTCTACGGCAGTTGCTCATCGGCTACGCCGCTGCCACCGTGACTTACCTTGTCGGCCTGCTGTTCGGCGCCTGACCCGATCGATTGCTGCTCAGCTGCGGCATGGAGGCAGCGGACGAATGACGTTGGACACGCTGGATCCGGCCATCCCAGGCCGCAAGCTGGCATTGATGCGGACTAGTGCCACGACGTTATTTTCGGCGAAAGGAGATCCGCAACCATGATGATGTTCGCCGGAACTCCCGTCTGGACCATGACCTACCGCGCGCCCTAGCACCGAAAGGCGCGCCAGTGGCGCCGAGCCGCAGGCTATCGGTTGCGGCGCAGGTGCGGCGCGCTGCTTGGCTGGGCCGCATTGAAGGCATTGGATCTGCAGGACGGGACAGCTGACCTTGCCTACTGGTAGTACCCGTTGCCAGAGGTCTAGGAGTGTGTACATCTCACCGTTTCCCGGGAAGATGGTACGCAGGGCACACGATCAGCGCCGCTCCGCCATCGCAGAAACGGTGTGTCAGAGATGAGATGAGCCATGCCCCAACGCATCCGCTGCCTTGCCGCGGTGGGCTTGGTGCTTCTGGCAGGATCGTTGGCCGGATGCGACAAGACGATCGCCGGCAGTGGCCGGTACGCTCCCGAGGCCGCATCCAAGAATCTGCCATTGGTCAAGCTCGATGCGCTGCCGTCGTTGATGCCGACCACGGCCGAGGCGGCGGCAGCGATGAAGGCTCCACCGTTGGCGCTGATCGGCGCGTATGACTCGATGCCACCTACTGAGGATGCCGTCGTATCGGACCCGAACTGTGTCGGGGCGGTGTTCGGGATCGATGAATCCGCCTACGGCGGCTCGGACTACCAGGGCGTCTTCGGCCAGCTGACCGGTGATCCATCGACGCAGAACAGCCTGCGCGTCGACGAGGGGGTCGTGGCCTTCACCAGTGCTGACGAAGCCCAGAATCTCGTCGATACCCAGATCCGGGTGTGGAAGGGCTGCTCCGGGCACCCGCTGACCGTGACGATCGACAAGGACCAGGTGATTTGGGTGGCAAGCGGTCCGAAGGTCTCCGACGGAGTGTCGGTCCTGCTCCGCTCACAGCAGGGGGACTCGTTCGTGTGCTCGCACGGTCTGGCGGCACGCTCGAACGTCGTGGCCGATGTAACCGTCTGCTCCGGTGACGCAACCTCGGTCAAAGGCCAGGCATCCGGCATAGTCAACTCAATTCTGCAGAAGATCCCAGGATGACGAGTCGAGGCCGTGGTTGTCGTCTTCTGCTGCTACCAGACGTTTGGCATGACAGGGGTAATCGCGAAGAGTGCAACTCATGCGCCACGCGACGACTTACTTCGGACCACTGCGGTCCGTGGCCAGAATGGGTTCGGCCTCGCGGGCCGTGAGGCTAGTGACACTCCGGCTGGCTCCCGACTCAAGCGCGGCTCCAATTCGACTGGGACACGGGGGGATACGACGAATACCGATGTCGATGTCGATCCCGATGCTGCTGCACCGGCCTGGAAGAAACGGCTCGCCTCAATCGGCGTAGAACAGGAACGTCACCCCGACGACGAGCAGCGCACCGCCGGTTTCGGTCAGCCGGTAGCGGTGGGTCAGCACCGCGGCACCCAGCCCCGTCGCCAGGATCGCCCCGACGGTCACCCACCCGCCGGTCCACATCGCGGCGGGCGCGTAGAAGAGCAGCAATCCCACTGACCATGGCGATCAGAAAAGATCTGGGTCAACGACTCCCAGTGACCATGGGCGTCCGGTCATGCCCCCAACAACGCTGAGGCGCAGCGGTTAGGACCGGGTGATCGTCGGCGGGAAGCGCACGCGGCCCGCGTCGGACTAGCGACAATGCCGATCCGATGATCAATCGATAGTTTGTGACCTCACGATGTCTTCGCGGACAGTGTTTCGCGCTTGTTCTGCAGCGGCGGCGTCGGATGAAAACGCACTGACGCTCACCCCGGTGTTGTCGCTGGGTGAACCGCCGTGACCTGCACCATCACGTCGCCTTTCCGACCCACGATCATGTAGTCGCCATCGCCCTGACCAAAGACCTCGGAGTCGCGCTTGCGGAATGAGTCTTGGCCGAAGGACGGGCACGTACCCCAGTGGTGCGGCTTGGTGAATGATCCCCACTGAGCATTCATTTGGCGGTCCCCCATTCATCTTCGATGAGTAGGCCGATCTGGCTGGTTCACGGCATCCAACGAAAGCCTATGGAGCGGCGATGGCAGGCGGCACGAGTAGTCCACTAGTCCACTTGTCAACTCCGGTCGAAAACTGAGCAGGTGGTTCCGGGCTGGAAACCACCCCGTCACTACTGGCCTAACTTTGGACCGTCGTCAGCACATGCCAAGGGCCAAGCCGCCTGCGGCGATTATCTTCTTCGTGGTGACAGCGACGTACTTCGTCATGTGTTTGCTCCCAGTTTCTCTTTGTCTTTCCCTTTGTTGTCGACGGCAACCGAATACTGATCACTGCGCGGCAACATGAAAATTGACCAGCTCGGTTCATTGGTCACTTGACACGCGGTTACCCGACCAGGCGCCAAATTTTGGACGGCATGCGCGGGTGAGGTTTTCACCCGCCGTCGACCACACTGCGCGTGGCGCCCCGGTCGGGACGCCACGCATCTGCTGGGTGATTACAATTCCTCCACGTGGAGCATGCCTCCCCACGCCGAAAGTGTGGCGTCGGGGCCCACCCCGGCGGGGTTGCATCCTCCGTCGACGCCCTCTGCCTTTATCCCGATGGTGTGGGTTCCGGGACTCAGGGGGATTTCGTATCCGCCGTCATTCTGACTCGGCCCGACCGTGTTGGAGCCCCACTCGCGTCCGTCGACCATGACGTGCGCGATGATGTCGGAGCAGTGGTTGGCGTTTGCGGTGAAGTTGACATTCACGGACTTGGCGTGGTTATCGAAAGTCACACCTGGAACCTGCGGGCACAACTCGCTGCCTACCTGGGTGCAGTGTGGCACTTCGATGTACTTGTTGATCACGAGGGGCGCCGCGGACGCTGGGCCCGCGAACGCGAGTGCGGCAAATCCGGTCGCGGTGGCGACCATTGCGGTCCGGGTGATGGTTTTGCGTGTACAGCAATGGGTGGTGGTCATTGGAGTTTCCTTTTCGGCTTGTTGAGTGTTCTTGGGAACACGCGGTCACTTTGGGCGTATTCGGTGCGGAGTGCGCGCGTAGTGCAGTACTCGTATTTCGGTCTGGGGCCTACCTGCGTGGCGATACGTACGGTCCCCTGTCCGGGTGATATCACCGATCGGGCCGGTATCCCAGGGGATGTTGAGGTCGATGCTGTGATCGGTCACCGTGCCTGTCACGCGGTTCGACGTCATGCCCCTCGTGCTTGCGGTGCCCGTAAGATGGCCGGTGACAGGATCTTGGCCACTGATGTTG
>JAOPVI010000367.1 GCA_025966225.1 Mycobacterium sp.
CAAAGGCGTTGCGCTGGTGGCCATCAGCCCGCAGAAGTCCGACGGCTCACTGTCGGCCCAGGAGAAGAACGCGCTGACCTTCACCGTGCTGTCCGATTCGGGCAACAAGATCGCCAACCGGCTCGGCGTGATGACCGCACCCCCCGACGATGCCCAAGCCGCGCAGCGCGCGATGGGTGTACACCTGCCCGAGGTAAACGCCGACGGCACCCACGGCATACCCATGCCCACTGTCGTCATCGTCGACCCGACCGGGGTGATCCGATGGATCGACGTGCACCCCAACTACACCACCCGCACCGAGGTCGGCGACATCCTCGCCGCCCTGGACACCTTGTCCTGACCCCTACGGGGCGGTCCCCCGCCCCCTCCAGCGCGGCGTGAACTACGGTATTTGCTATTTGCTTGTGTAACAGCGAGTTTCAAGGTTTCACGATGTGCCGATACTTTGACCGTTGATGTGAAACTTCCATCGCCGTACCTGCAACTAGAGGAATACGGCAGGATCGAATACGGCAACCCCGCTCCGCTAGGCGCGGATAACAGTCAATCCGGCGACTCCGTCGAGTGGAACGAAATCGTCGTCTTGTGTGACCACTGGAAGTCCGCGGGAAGCGGCAATAGCCGCGATCCAAAGATCGTTGATACGCACTCGCTGACCCGTCTCCACCAAGTGGATCCGAAGTCGCGCCCACATGCGCGCCGCATCGTCGTCGACCGGAAATGCAACGATGTCGGCAATCGCGTCGAGTGTTGCAAGGCGTTGCGCGCGCACGTCTGCCGATGCAGCAGCAAGGACGCCGAGATTGAGTTCGGCCACGGTTACCACGGTGGTCGCGACCTCGTCCGGCACTGCCGATGCGTCAAGTCGGCGACCGCTTTCCTGTGCGATGAAAACAGAGGTGTCGAGTATGCCGATGGAGGTCACGGAAGCGGCTCGAGGTCATCGGTCGTGTCGCCTGCCAGTTCGGCGAGTTCCACACGCAACGCAGGATCCGCTTGCGCGCGGTCAAGCCTCCGTACCAATTCGTCTCGAGTCAGCAATCTGCGCCGGGTTGGCTGCAGAGTGGTCAGACGTGCGACCGCCTTGCCGTTGACGGTGACGGTGATCTCTTCACCCGCTTGGACGCGTCGTAACACTCCTGCGGTGTCATTGCGCAGCTCGCGGGAGGCGACTTCAGACATGCTACGAATGTAGCACAATTGTCGCCATATCGCGGTCTATCCATTCCAGGTGCAATTGGCGGCGGCGACAAGTGGTCTCGCCGTCGGTTCGAAGGCACAAGCCGAGCAGGTCAGATCCGTCGCAACGCAACGTCTGTTGCATCGGGTTGGCCAGGTCTCCGCCGCCGAGCTGGCCGATCTCGACGATGCGCTCAGACTCCATTTGGCGCTGTAGCAGTGGGAACGGGCGCGCACCAGCAGATCTTCATCGTCTGCGGGTATCGCACTCATTTGCTGGTCCCTCACTCGGATCGCCTTCGCGCGAACGTTGCGCCCGCGAAAGCGATTCCGGCAGCCGAGTCCCCCGGTGGCCTTGCTTGGCCGCCGTCCGGACCAAACTAGTGCTCAGCTGACGGTTCGGGCGCACAATTGAGGTGTCCGCCCGAATCCTAGGGAGCCGCCATGAGCGAGCAACGGTACGACTTCTTCGGCGAGATCTTCCAGCGGTACTTCAGGCCCGCCATCGACGCGTATCCGCTAATGGGTGGAGCACTCGTCGAAAGGTTGTTCACGCTGACTGACGACGTCTCGGATCGATTGGCGCAGGGCCGGTGCGCCGCAATCGCATGGGGCAGAGCCGAGACCCCGAAGGCCAGAATCACCTCGGAAGGCTTCGTCATCACCCAACACGGACTGATGTATGCCGCCGGGTTGAACGAGTCGCGCCGGGCACTGTATTACCTGGCCACGCCGCCCGCGTTGTTCGATCCGTTCGTCGATCAGGTCGACACCGCCGAACTGAGTGAGGGCGCGGTCGTTGCTGTGGACTGCCGGTTCGGCCGCGACCTTGCATCGGCGCATCCGATGGACGCCGCGCTGCGCCGGATACTCGATGAGCACGTCGCGCTGCGGGTAGATCTACACCGACTGGGGGTATGACTCAGACGCAGCGTGGAGATTCGCCCATTGACCTTGTTGTCGCCACCGTCGCGCGCACGGCGCAGTGTTGCCCTCACCCTCCCGCTTTCGAGCGCCGCATGGGTGTGGCGGGTGATGATGTAGTCGACAGCGGGCCGGCGGCGAGGAGCACGGGTGAGTCGACGCAGGTTCGCGCTTGTCGCGCTCTGCGCACTAGTCGTCCTCGTCGGTGTGTGGGCGCTGGTCCGGATGCAGTCATCGAATCCCGCAACGACGACGCTCGGTGTGTCGACGTGCCCACTGGAGAGTTTGCCACCCGAGGTGGCTGACACCGTGCGAGTCATCCAGTCAGATGGCCCATTCCCCTTTCCGCGCAACGACGGTGTGGTCTTCGGTAACCGCGAGGGTCACCTACCCGACCATGCCAAGGGCTATTACCACGAGTACACCGTGATCACCCCAGGTGCCCATAACCGGTCCACGAGGCGCATCATCACCGGTGGAGCGCCGGTGACCAATCCGCGCCAATACTTCTACACCGACGATCACTACGACTCCTTCTGTCTGGTCAATGACGGGGGAAGGCAATCATGACGCCAGAGCCGGCCTCAGGCGTTCCGCGGATCTTCCGAATCGATGGCCGAAAGATCAAGTCGGTCAAGGATTTCTATCGTGAAATCGGACGCTCAGTCAACGGGCCCGGCGGATACTTCGGAGCGAATCTCGACGCGCTCGCCGATTGCCTTCGCGGCGGATTCGGCACCCCAGAGAATCGGCCATACGAGTTCGAATGGCAACACAGCGAGTTGTCGCGACGCTATCTGCAGGACGTGCAGCGCGGGCCCGGCACTTTTTTCGACGCGGTACGAAACGTCTTCGACGATGTCGGAGTCACGCTGAAGCTGAGGTGACCGGCGAGGACCGACCATCGCGGCTGTACCGTGATGGCCGTGAAAACAACTCGTGTGTCTGCTTCTATCGCGTTCGCGGCATCTGCTGCGACGCTCGTCGTCACGCTCGCCGCGTGCGGTTCGGACTCCGGCACACCGTCGGCGGGCCCGTCGTCCCCCGCTCCTGAACTGGCCTCGACTACGCTCCCCGGAACGCCAACCGCGGCCAGCCAGTGTCCAACGGCAGCGCCGGCGAACGGCACCCCCGAGTGGACCCTGCCTGGGGCTACCGGCAGCGTTGCGGTAACTGGATCGACCGACACAACGGCGCCGCAGGTCAAAGTTGAGGGACCGTTCAGTGTCACCGAGACCGAGGTCCACACGCTGAAGGCCGGGGACGGGCCGATCGTGGCGCCCACGGCGACGGTTTCGGTCTGCTACATGGGCGTCAACGGACGTGACGGGACTGTGTTCGACAGCAGCTACGAAAGAGGTACCCCAGCGGACTTTCCGTTGGGCGGGGTCGTGCCTGGCTTCCAGAAGGCCATCGCGGGACAGAAGGTCGGCTCGACGGTCGCCGTCGCCATGGATCCCGCCGACGGGTACCCCGAGGGTCAGCCCAGCGCCGGGATCCAGAAGGGTGACTCGCTCATCTTCGCCATCAAGATCCTCAGCGCCTCGGCTTGACCTTCAGTCGCCGTCGGCGAGGTGGGTTCGGTACATGTCTGCGGCGCCTAGCTCCTGAGCCACGGCGTCAGCGTTGAACCGACGGGACCTGCACGGCGATTTGGGTTAGCCGCCCCCGGTGTTGATGTTCGACGACAGCGTGATGAAGTAGCCGTTCTTCCATATTCCCCAGCGGCCGCCCCAACCCGAGATCCACACCACGGGCTCCCCGTTCCACGATTCAGCAGGCTTCGGCGGCGCATTCGGCGGTGGCACTTCGCCGAGCATGGGCGCCGGTGGCGGCGGAGGCGGCTCGGCGCTCGCAAGCGCAGCCCCGAAACCGAGTGAGGCTGCGACGAGCCCGCCGGCAACTGCCACGGCAGGCAGGGTGTTCTTCATGAAGGTCATGAGCATGACTCCTGCGCTGAGACTGAATCTAGGTACTTAGCAGACATAATGACCCTACGCGATAACCAACCTACTTACATCTAAACCCTCGCTGGCGTCGTCGCGCACGCCTGTAACCAACCTGGTTGTGACGGCCTCTCGTGAGACCGGTGTGCTGAGGATGGCGGCGGCGGTTCACCTTGCGGCCTGCTCATCGGCAATGCCGGTCTCGTTTCCGGACCTCGAATCCCTTCTGATCAGCGGGTATCGAGAATTGCTCGTGGTCTCCGCGCGGTGTCAGCCATGTGATCTGTATCACTCGACACCGGTTCTAGGACAGAAATGGTCCTAAGCGGTTTCTAGCGTCGCAGCTATGACCAACAACAACGCTAACGACGTAGTGCCGTTTCGGATCGAGATCGAACAGGCCGAGATTGATCGGCTACATTGTCGCCTCGACGAGACACGTTGGCCACCAGCGCTTCCCGGCGACAACTGGGATACCGGCGTGCCGGTGGCATGGCTGCGCGAACTAAGTGCGTACTGGCGCAACGAGTACGACTGGAGAGCCGCCGAACGTGAACTCAACCAGTTCCCGCAATTCACCACGACCATCGACGGTCAACGCATCTACTTCATGCACGTGCGGTCGGCCGAACCCGATGCGATGCCGCTGATCTTGACCCACGGATGGCCGGGATCGGTGGTGGAGTTCCTCGACGTGATCGGCCCACTGACCAATCCCGCAGCGCACGGGGGTGAGTGCAGTGACGCTTTCGACGTGGTGATTCCTGCGCTGCCCGGGTTCGGGTTCTCCGGACCGGTATCCGAAGCAGGCTGGACCACAAGACGAATCGCCTCCGCTTGGGATGAACTGATGACGCGGCTTGGATACGACCGATATGGCACTCAGGGCGGAGACATCGGCGCCGCCGTGGCTCCGGAGGTCGCCCGGGTGGCCCCCGATCGGGTGATCGGAGTGCACACGAACGGCGGTCCTGGCGGATTCCCCGCGGTACCACTGTCGGAGGAAGTCATGGCCACCCTCGCGCCGTTGGAACGCGACCGGATCGCCCGGGTGGAGGCGTTCATGCGCGAAGAGTTCGGCTATATCGCCATTCAGTCCACCCGGCCGCAAACCCTGGGCTACGGCCTGACCGATTCCGCGGTCGGACAGTTGGCCTGGATCATGGACAAGTTCCGCGAATGGACCCACCCGCGCCCGGTGCTGCCTGACCGCGTGCTCAGTCGCGACCGCCTGCTGACCAACGTCATGACGTACTGGCTGACCGGTACCGCTGCGTCGTCGGCCTATGTCGGCTACGCACAAAGCGCAGCTTGGGGCGCTCCCAAAATCAACAGTGGCGTGCCCACTGCGGCGATCGTGTTCGCCCACGACGTGGGAGTCCGCCAGTTCGCTGAAGCCGACAACACCATCACCCGCTGGGTCGACGTAGACCGTGGTGGGCACTTCGCCGCCATGGAGGAACCGACGGCACTAGTGGCTGACATCCGCGAGTTCTTCAGGACCCTAAGATGATTCGGCGAAAACGGACAAGAACCTACGAGCCCAGCCAAAAGCTGCCGCGCTGGCTCAAACCCCTCAACGCGGCGTTTCTGCTCATGCGCCGGTTCGGCAGGATGTCCACCTTGCACGTCCTGACGGTGACGGGCCGAAGGACGGGACGCCCCCGAAGTACCCCGGTCACCGTCGTCACAGTCGACGACAAACGCTACCTTCTCGAAGGCTTCCCAGGAGCCGACTGGGCGGCCAACGTCCGCGCCGCCAATGGGTATGCCCAATTGTCGGTTGGTGGCCGCATCGAGCACGTCGACTTGATTGAGCTCGACCCAACCGATGCCATCGTCGTACTTCGGCACTGGCCTCAGCAAGCCGCCACGGGCGCCCGGATCATGCGCGACGCCGGCGTCGTCGACGACATCACCCCCGATGCCTTCGCCGACCTTGCCGGCAGATGCACCGTGTTCCGCGTTCACACTGCCGCACCCCCAGAACATGGCACGGAAACCAACACCGTTGGGTAGAGCGGCACGGCCTCCACGAGTGTCGAGGAAGCACCGGCGCTGATGACAGCGCCTCGCCGACGCACACAAGTCGTCCGTCCAAAACGACCGCGATTACCATCTCGTCGTCCTCGACGACGCCACCGCCGACCCCGATCCGGCGACCCACGCCTTCCTCAGCGCAACGATCTTTCCCGCCACGCGATCGTGATCGACGTCGACGACCTGCCCGAGCTGTGGGCATAGGTGCTCCATGATGGATGCCATGGAGTCGACTCGCGTGGATCGGTGGTTGTGGGCGGTCCGGCTGACGAAGACCCGGCCGGACGCCGCAGCGGCGTGCCGTGGCGGGCATGTGCGGATCAACGACCGGCCGGCAAAGCCGTCGGCGATGGTGTCCCCCGGCGACGAGGTGCGTGCCCACGTTGGCGAGAGGGCGCGGATCGTCGAGGTCGTCCGGGTCATTCAGAAGCGGGTCGGCCCGGCCGATGCCGCGACCTGCTACCTCGATCACACGCCCGCGCCGCCGCCGACGACCTTCGTGCCGGTGGCGACCCGTGATCGCGGTGCGGGGCGGCCGACCAAACGGGACCGTCGGATCCTGGACAGGTGGCGCGCCAGCCAGGGGTGAGTTCGGCTCAGTAGGCTCAGCGTCGTCGCAGGCAACTACCACGGTGTGTACAGAATCGACTCCTACTGTGCCCGAAACGGACCTGCTCCCCCGGTTTTCATCACGATCTGGTCCCGCCCACGAACCGATTCGTACGCGGAACCATTTTCAGCCGGTTCGACCGGTGAAATGGAGTGGTGTGTCTGGTAATTGGCTCGACGGAGCCGAGCTGACTACCGCCGAGGTTCCGATCGGCGGGCATTGCGCATCCGCGTTCGACGCCGTGCGGCAGCAATTTGAGCGCAATTTCGCCCAGCGCGGCGACGTCGGTGCGGCGGTGGCGGCTTGGGTCGACGGCGAACTCGTGGTCAATCTGTGGGGCGGCTGGCATGACGCCGGCGGTCACCGGCCTTGGCAGCAGAACACTTTGGCAAGCGTGTTCTCCGGGTCGAAGGGGTTGACGAGTACGTGCGTGCACCTGCTCGCCGACCGTGGCGAGCTCGATCTGCACGAACCGATCGCCACCTATTGGCCGGAGTTCGCTCAATCAGGAAAGGAAGCAGTCACCGTGGCGATGGTGATGGCGCACCGTTCGGGCGTCATCGGCCCGCAGCGGCGCATGCACCCGGCGGACGTACTGGACTGGGATGGCGTCTGTGCCGAATTGGCTGCGGCAGAGCCATGGTGGCGCCCGGGCGCCGCCCAGGGCTACCACATGGTCAGCTTCGGCTTCATCCTCGGCGAGCTGGTCAAGCGCATCACCGGCCAAACGCTTGGCGCGTTCCTCCGAACGCAGATTGCCGACCCCCTAAACGCCGACGTGCACATCGGGCTGCCGGAGCGGGACCACGCACGGTGTGCGGACATGATCAACAAGCCGCACATTCGCGACGTGCTGGCCGCAGGCGGTGCACCGGAACACCCGACTTCACTCGCCGAGCATCACAAGGCCGGCTTGGCAGTGGCGATGGGTTTCATCCCCGACGACGAGATCCGCTCGCAGACCATCGACCGTTGGCGCTCAGCGGAATTTCCCGCAACCAACGCCCACGTGTCCGCACTTGGCATGGCGACCTTCTACCACGCGCTGGCTCAAGAACAGCTCGTCAGCCGCGAATTGATGGACGAGTGCCGGACCTCCCAAGGCGGTCTGGCCACCGACGTGGTGCTGGGGCCGCGGGTCGCCGATCACGGCTGGGGTCTGGGATACATGCTCAACCAGCGGTGCCTGGCCGGGCCCAACCCGCGCATCTTCGGACATGGCGGATCTGGTGGTTCGTACGCCTTCGTCGATCTGGAGCACCGGATCGGCTACGCGTACGTGATGAATCGGTTCGACGCGACGAAGGCCAATGCCGATCCGCGGTCCGTCGCGTTGTCGGACGGGATCTATGCCGCGCTCGATGTGACGTCTGCGCCGAGATGACGCTTGCCGACCGCGTGACTCCGTACCGGTGGACCGTACGTGTGGGGGTGCAGCTCGGGGTGTTGGCCGTCGCGGCCTATCTCTATGCCGTCGCGGAGTTGGCCCCGATCGGCGCCATGCCCGCGATCGCAGCTGACCTTCGCGTCAGCGAAGCACACGTTGGAATGCTCACCGCCGCTTACGCTTTCATCAGCGTGGTGGCGACTGTGCCGCTAGTCCGCTGGACCAGGCGGTGGCCCAGACGGCGGGCCTTCATCCTGACACTGGTGTGCTTGACGGTGTCTCAAGCGCTGTCCGCGCTGGCTCCCGGGCTCGGGATGCTCGCTGCCAGTCGGGTGTTGTGTGCCGTTACCCACGGCTTGATGTGGGCGATCATCGTGCCGATCGGTGCGCGCCTCGTCCCCGCCACTCACGCCGGCCGGGCGACCACGGCCGTGTACGTCGGGACGTCGGCGGCGTTGGTCGTGGGCAATCCGCTCACCACCGCGATGAGTCAGGCCTGGGGCTGGCGGCCCACGGTGGCAGTGCTGGCGATCGCCGCCGCCGCCGTCACACTGGTCGCGCTAGCCGTGCTGCCCGCGATGCCGGTCGTCGCCGATGACGACGCTGGCACGACTCCGCGCCACTCAAAGCGGGGCCACCACGGCCGACTGGTCGTGCTGTGCGGTCTGACGCTGATCGGCGTGACCGCTCACTTCACGTCCTTCACATTCATCGTGCCGATCATCCGCGACGTCGTCGGCATCCGTGGACCCAGCGCCGCCTGGCTACTGGTCGCGTATGGAGCCTTCGGATTGGTCACGATGGCGCTCCTGGCGCGCGCCATCGATCGACGTCTTCGCACCGCCGTCGCGGGAAGCCTCGGGGTGTTGTGCATGGCGTTCTGGCTATTGAGCGTGCTGACCGGGGCCCACTCGGGTGTCGTCGCCACAGTGCTCGGGGCGTGCGCCATCGTGGTCTGGGGTGCGTCTGCGGCCGCGCTGCCGCCGATGTTGCAGTCCGCCGCGATGCAGGCGTCGCCGGGCAACGTCGAGCAGGCGTCCGCGCTCTATGTCACG
>JAOPVI010000375.1 GCA_025966225.1 Mycobacterium sp.
GAGGGCGCGCTGGAAAGGCCGTCGATGACGACTGCCGGGTCTCAGTGGTGTTAACCCTCCTCGAGGGTTGCCACCCCATCGACGAGATCGCGGATCGCGCCGGGCGTCAAGTTGATCTTGCTTAGGAACCCGACGGCCGGGCTGGTCGCGATCATGTCGGCAAGGTCCTGCTCGGCATGGGTGGAGATCAGTATCACCGACGGAGGTGTCGGCAGTCCAAATCGGTGGAGTTGCTCGGCGAGTTCGAAGCCGTTCTCCCCGCCGAGGTTGACGTCGACGAGTATGACGTCGGGTCGCAACTCGTCGAAGCATCGAAGGGCCTCAGCGCTGGTCGACGCAATTCCGACGACCGTGATGCCGTCGTGCTCGAGCAGACGGCGTGCGGCGTCGACGAAATCTGGGCTGTCATCAACGATTACGCAGCGCATTGGGTACCTCGCAAGAACATGTGTTCAGCTTGGCAGTACGCGGCACCACTGCGCATTCCCACTAGCTGCAACTCTGTTGTAACGACGCGCGCGGTTCCGTCCTTGGGCGCTGCCGATGCCCCCGTACCAGGGTATTTGCAGGTGGCGCGTAGGCACAGATTCCAGCTAGCAGGGGATGGCGATTGGTGTCAGCGGTGGCGACACGGGTTCGCCGGCACGCGATGGTGGCTAGTGCCAACTCAGAAAAGCGACTGTGCTCAAGGCGACTTGGAGAGCAACATGAAAACCACCACGTTGGGGCAGACAGGGCTCCACGTTTCCCGCATTGCCTACGGCACCTGGCAGCTCGGTGGCGAGTGGGGTCGATTCGACGAGGACGCCGCAATCAGCGCGATCCGTCGGGCCCGCGAATTGGGTGTCAACTTTTTCGACACGGCGCAGGCCTACGGTTTCGGGGCGTCCGAGCACATCCTTGGTAAAGCGCTTCGCGACGAGCTCACCAGCGAGCGCGACGAACTCGTGATTGCGACCAAGGGCGGTCTGCGCCAGACGGATTCCGGTCTTGTACGTGATGCGAGCCCGGAATGGCTGAGGCGCGGCGTGGATGCCAGCCTGACGGCACTGGGCATCGATCACATCGACCTGTATCAGGTGCATTGGCCGGACCCAACCGTCCCGGCCGCCGACACGGCGGGCGCACTGGGCGAACTGGTCGCCGACGGCAAGGTCCGCCACGTTGGCGTGTCCAACTACGACGCCGCGCAGATGGCGGAGTTCGCTGCGACGCTTCCGGTGGAGACCTTGCAACCGCCGTACCACCTGTTCCGTCGCGAGATCGAGGACGAGGTACTGCCTTATTGCCGCACACACGACATCGGTGTGCTGGTGTACGGGCCGTTGGCACACGGCCTTCTGACCGGAACGCTGAGCGCCCACACCGCATTCACCGACGATGATTGGCGCAGCGCGAGTGGAGTTTTCAGCGGCGACACGTTCCGGCGCAACCTGGCCACGGTGCGCGCCCTGGAGATCTTCGCCGCCGACCGTGACGTCAGCGTCAGCCAGCTGGCCATCGCGTGGACGCTGGCGAACCCAGCCGTACACGTCGCCATCGTCGGCGCCCGACAATCGAGCCACGTCGAGGACAGCCTTCGCGCCGCGGAGGTGTCCCTGACCGACGCGGACCTCGACGACATCGACAAGATCATGACTTCCGCCACGCCGGTGGCCGGACCGTCCCCGGAGGGTATGCCATGACCGAGCTTGCCCAGACGGTTGCGGTGTTGGGCATCGGGACGATGGGTGCTCCGATCGCCCGCAACCTGCTTCGTGCGGGGTTTGGGGTTCGGGTATGGAACCGGACCCCGGACAAGGCCGCCGAGTTGGTGGATGACGGTGCGCGCCTCGCCTCCGACCCCGCGGAAGCGGCGAGTGGCGTCGACGTGCTGATCACCATGCTGACCGACGGGGCCACCGTAGAGGACGTGATGACCGGGCCCGACGGTGCGCTGTCGATGCTTCGTTCAGGCTCGATATGGATTCAGATGAGCACGGTCGGAGTCGAATGGACGGACCGGCTCGCTGAGCTGGCCGACCTGCACGGCGTCGCGTTCGTCGACGCCCCGGTGTCCGGTAGTTCCGAGCCCGCCGAGCGGGGCGAGCTCGAAATCCTCGCCGGGGGCGCGGGCCAGGTGCGGCCGCGCGTCGAGCCCATCTTCGACGTCCTCGGACGCCGCACGGTGTGGCTGGATCGCGTCGGCGACGGCAGCCGGCTAAAGCTCGCGCTCAATAACTGGTTGGTCGTCCTCGTCGAGGCGATGTCCGAGACACTGACGTTCAGCGAGGCAATCGGCTTGGAGCCGCACCAGTTCCTGACTGCGATAGCTGGGGGGCCGTTGGCATCGCCGTACGCGACGACGAAGGGCACCGCGATGCTCGACGAGGACTTCGCCCCCGGCTTCCCGATACGGCACGCGGTGAAGGACGCCGAACTTGCCATGAGCGCCGCTGATCGGCACGGGGCGGAACTCACGCTCACCGGTGCGTTGCTGCCACGCTGGCGCGAAGCAGTCGTCAAAGGCTACGGCGACGACGACGTCGCCGCGGTCGTCACCCAGGCCGTCGCGGCCCACCTGTCGCGCGACACCAGTCTGACGTCGAGCGCCACGTGACGATCTCCGAAGATGCTGAATCACAGATCGTGGCACCGCATGTCGCGAATGAGCCGCATGCTCCCAGCCTCACCAACCGATTGAACTGGTTACGCGCCGGGGTGCTCGGGGCCAACGATGGAATCGTGTCCACCGCGGGCATCGTGGTGGGGGTGGCCGCGGCCACGACCGCGACGCCGGTGATCTTCACCGCCGGATTGGCCGGCCTGGTCGCGGGTGCGGTTTCGATGGCGCTCGGCGAGTACGTCTCGGTGAGCGCGCAACGAGACACTCAGCGGGCGTTGATGCAGAAGGAGTACGAAGAGCTCGCCGAGATGCCGGAGGCTGAGCTCGAGGAATTGGCCGCGCTCTACCAGGCGAAGGGCTTGAGCGCACGGACCGCGCGACAGGTGGCCGAGGAACTCACCGAACACGACGCCTTCGGCGCGCACCTCGACGTGGAACTCGGCATCGACCCCACCGACTTGTCCAACCCCTGGCAGGCCGGCGTGTCGTCCGCGGCGGCATTCACACTGGGCGCGATCATCCCGCTGGTGGCGATCCTGTTGCCGGCGGTCGGAATGCGCGTCCCGGTGACGTTCTTCGCCGTCTTGATGGCGCTCGCGCTGACCGGCACGGTCAGCGCTGTCTTGGGTGGTGCCCGCAAGCGTCGCGCGATCTTGCGCGTGGTGCTCGGGGGGGCCGTGGCGATGCTGGTGACCTATGGCGTCGGTCAGCTCGTCGGAACCACGATTTGAGAAGGTCGCGGCAAGTGATCAAGGCGGTGACCGCGGCACCGATGCGCGCTCGCTATTTGTCGCTCTTGTTGCGCCCGGCGACTCCGCCGCTGCCGCTCGGGTTGGTAGTCGCGGTGTCCTTCGTTGTCGCGGAGACATTTCTGGTGCTCCTGCTCAAGCAGGTCGCCGCGGGCATGGCCTTCGGCGTCATCTTCCTGCTTGGCGTTCTGGTGGTCTCGACGGTGTGGGGGTTCGGGCTGGCGGTGCTGACGTCGCTGGTCAGCGCGCTCGCGTTCGACTACTTCCGTAGCACGCCAGCGGATTTCATGGAGGTCCAGGCCGAGGACTGGGTGGTGGTCGGTACCTTTCTGGCCGTCGCGCTGGTGGCCAATTCCCTCGCATACCTTGCCCGAGCACGCGCCGAAGAGTTGGACCAACGCCGACGGGAAGCGGATCTGGCTGCCGAGTTGGCCCGCTTGATGTTGCGCGCTGGCGATTTGCGCTCTTCGCTGGACACAGCGGCGCAACGCCTGGCTCAGGCGCTCGGGCTGCCTTCGGCCGGGCTCGAAGTCGGCGCGGTGCCCGCAGACGACCGCCACTGCGCGATCTCGCTGTGTGACGGTGCCACGGTGCTCGGGACGCTGCTGGTTCCTGCCGAGCTGCCGACGCCAAAGGCGCAGCGGCTGCGCGAGCGCGTAGTCCCGTCCATGGAAGCGCTGCTGGCCGACGCCCTAGACCGGGAGGCGATCAGCGATGCGCTGGAAGCCAGTCGCAAGGAGTTGGAGCGGTTTTTTGAGCTGTCGTCGGACCTGACCGGCATCGCTGGCTTTGACGGTCACTTCAAACGAGTGAATCCCGCCTTCGAGCGCACACTTGGCTATTCCAGCCCAGAGTTGGTGGCGCGGCCGTTTCTCCACTTCATTCATCCCGAGGATCGCAGTACTGCGCTACAGAGGTTCGTCGAGTTTTCTCACCGCCACGTTGCCGCGCGGTTCGAGAGCAGATGCATCTGCCGAGACGGCTCGGTGGTTTGGCTGGAGTGGAACGTGGTGGCGGATCAGGATTTGATCTATGCCGCAGCTCGGGACGTGACCGAGCGCCGCATGCTCGCCGAGCAGCAGGCGTCGCTACGGCGGGTCGCGACGCTGGTCGCGCGCGGGGTAGCGCCCTCCGAGGTGTTCTCGGCGGTGGTGGCGGAGCTGGCACGGGTCCTGCGCGTGTGCAATGCGGCTCTGTTCCGCTACGAGCCCGACGACACTGCGGAGTTGGTTGCGGCATGCGATGAGCCCGGTTTGACGAAGATGCCGGTGGGCGAACGCTTTCCACTCGGGGGCGAGGACATCGCGTCGATGGTGTACCAGACCGGCCGCACAGCCCGGATGGACAACGTTGACACTGCGTCGGGACCGGTCGCAGCGCGGATACGTGAACTTGGCCTTCGCTCTGGGGTCGGTGTTCCGATCGTGGTCGGCGGGCGCGTGTGGGGCGCGGCAATCGTCGGCTCGTCGCGACCTCAACCGCTGCCCCCTGGCACCGAGGCGGACACGGCGGACTTCACGGATCTCGTTGCGACCGCGATCGCGAACGCCGAGACCCGCGCGCAACTCACCGCTTCGCGCACCCGGATCGTCGCGGCCGCCGATGACGCTCGACGCCGTTTCGAACGCGACCTGCACGATGGCGCGCAACAGCGGCTGGTCTCGTTGGCGCTTCAACTGCGTACGGCAGCGGCGTGCGTGCCGCCTGAACTGCAGCCGCTCAAGGAGCAGATCGCTGCCGTCGTGGTAGGGCTGGCTGGAGCCACTGCGGATTTGCAGGAGCTCTCCCGAGGGATTCATCCCGCGATTCTGTCCAAGGGTGGACTGGGCCCCGCGCTCAAGACGCTGGCGCGCCGCTCTACCGTCCCGGTCACGCTCCGCGTTGGTGTCGACAGACGACTGCGGGAGCCGGCGGAAGTGGCTGCCTACTACGTCGTCACCGAAGGGCTCACCAACGTGGCCAAGCACGCACAGGCGTCGGAAGTCATCGTGAGTGCCGAAGTCGAGGGTACGAACCTCCGCCTCTCGATTGAAGACGACGGAACCGGGTGCGCCGACTCCGGACGGGGGTCCGGACTCACCGGGCTCGTCGATCGCGTTGAGGCGCTTGGCGGCACGATGGCGATCGCGAGCCGTGCGGGAAGCGGGACGTCACTCGTCGTCACGATCCCGGTCGGGGCTCAGTAACGCTTTCATGCCTTCCTCCGAACTAGTTGGTCCACGGTCGCACGCTATCTCCGTCGGCGCAGTTCGCTCGTCAGGATCATCAGCACAGTGATCACGAGCGGCAGGGCCGGCGCGTAGCTGCGCGCGTGCAGGACCAGCAGTCCGCCCGCAACGGCGCCGGTGACCAGCCCGACGAGCACGCCGACGAGGCGCGGCATTTCGGTCTTGGGCCGCGAGCCGGCGAGGATGCCGACGAATGCCACCAGGACGAATAGCCGTGTCGCGCTCCTGGGCCACACTTCATGGTCTTGGGCGGTCCAAGTCGTAACCCGTTGGCCGACATAGGAACCCATAGCGAACGCACACAGCGCGAACACGACGGCGGTGACGTCAGTCTCCCCGATCTTGGCGTGGCCGAAGCCCAGGAACACGATGTTCCCGGTCATGAACGCCGAGAATATCTTTCCCAGGCCGAGGTAGCTGATGGCGTCAGCAGCCCCCGAAGCGACGGTCAACGCTACGAGCAGCGCGTCGCGCAAGCTGGTGCTACTTCCGGCGCCAACGGTCGGGCTGGTTGGGCGCCTGGCGGCTCGTCCGTCGTGAATGCCATAGGCCCCAGAATTCGCTTCCACGGCCACGATGTCGTTGCGGCTGACGACCGTTGGCCGTATGGGGTAGCCGGAATCCGTGGTATCCGCCAGCGCCGGGGCACGGGGTCCGGCCAACCGGGCATCCGCGCGCGGGCCCGCGAATCCGCGCCCGGGGAACCCCTCGTGGGGCTGGCCAATGGCGTTATGCTGGATGCATCAGCCGAGGGGTGGTTGCATGGGTAGCTGGCCGAGAGTACCGAGGCGCAGCATCGAGTTGGCGGATGGCCGAATCCGAGCCGCGGGCCATTCAGGGTGAGCTCACACCGGCGATCGCGGCGGAGCTGGCCGCCGCGGGGTTCGACGATGCCCACGAGATCGGACGTGGAGGTTTCGGCACGGTCTACCGATGTCGGCAGCGTTTACTGGATCGCACTGTCGCGATCAAGGTGCTCACCACCGACCTCGACCGGGACAGCCTCGAGCGATTCCTGCGCGAGCAGCGCGCCATGGGCAAGTTGTGTGGCCATCCCAACATCGTCAGCATTTTTCAGGTCGGCGCCACGGAGTCCGGGCGACCCTACATCGTCATGCAGTTTCACCGCCGGAACTCCCTGAAGGAACGGATCCACGCCGTCGGCCCGATCAGTTGGGCGGAGACGCTTCGCATCGGGGTGAAGATGGCTGGTGCCCTGCAGACGGCGCACCAGCTGGGAACCTTGCACCGGGACGTCAAGCCTGCAAACATCCTGCTCGCAGACTACGGTGAGCCCCAGCTGACCGACTTCGGCATCGCACGAATTGCGGGCGGTTTCGAGACCGCCACCGGGGTCGTCACCGGTTCGCCCGCATTCACCGCACCTGAGGTACTCGGGGGCCAGGGCCCCACTCCGGCGTCCGATGTCTACAGTCTGGGCGCCACGCTCTTCTGCGCACTGACCGGCCACGCCGCCGTCGAACGCCGCCGCGGCGAAGAGGTGATCGCCCAGTTCGTGCGGGTCACCAATGAGCGCATCCTCCCACCATCCACGATCCACATGCCCGACGACGTTCGCGCCGCGATCGAACATGCGATGGCCTCCGATCCAGGGGATCGGCCTGCTGCCGCCGTCGACCTCGGCGCGGAGTTGCGACAAGCCCAGCGCCGCAACGGTCTTACCGTCGACGACATGGCGCTGCCCGCCGACACCGACGGGGACACCGCCGCGCAGCAAATTCCTGCCCGGGTCGGCCCGGCCACCACTCGGACCCGGGTGGTGTTGGCTGATGATGACGTGTTGCTTCGTGAGGGTCTGGCCAGTTTGTTGGAGCGCTCGGGTTTTGAGGTGGTCGGCAAGGCCGGTGATGGGGCGCAGTTGCTCGAGATGGTGCGCGAGCAGACCCCGGAGTTGGTGGTGGCCGATATTCGGATGCCGCCCACACTTACCACCGAGGGGTTGGACGCGGCGCGGGTGATTCGCGAGGAGTTCCCCGACATCGCGATTCTGGTGCTCTCGGCGCATGTCGATGTCGAGCATGCGATGGAGTTGTTGGCCAGCGGGCACAGCACCGGTTATCTGCTCAAGACCCGGGTCACCGATGTGGCCGATTTCATCGACACGCTGGACCGCATCGCCAAGGGAGCTTCGGTGGTTGATCCGGTGTTGGTGTCGGAGTTGGTGTCGGCAAGCCGGCGTGATGATCCGCTGGCCGCGCTGAGCGCCCGCGAGGGTGAGGTGTTGGCGCTGATGGCCGAGGGCCGTTCCAACGCCGGTATCGCCCAACGGCTCTGGGTCGCCGAGGGCACGGTGGAAAAGCATGTGCGCAGCATCTTGACCAAACTGAACCTGCCCGAGACAGGCGACGATCACCGCCGGGTGCGGGCGGTCATCACGTTCCTTGAAACCCGCTGACGCCACATAACTTTCGAGGCCAGGGCAACGAAATGGCAACGGGCTCCGGCGTTCCCGGCTGGTTCAGTGCCAAGCGCCGTCGTCCCGGCGGCTGACGGGTAACTGCGATTTGGCGCTAGCGGGCAGCATGGATGGATGCCAGCGGTGGCGACAGCGGCCGATTGACGCGCGATCGTGGAAGTCAACGACCCGACACGCGAGAAGGACGCCCGCCGTGGCACTGAGAACGTACCTCCTTTCCCAGCTGTTGGTGGCTGGGGCGGCCATGGCCACGATCGCCGTGGCGACCGGCGGCGGTCATCCAGTCGGTGATCACGGTGGCGCTGGGACTGCACGCGAATCGTCTCCCATCCCGGCTTCGTCGCCGTGGGTGGCTTCGGTCGTTCCGGACTTCCGCGCCTTGCCGACCGTCAGCGCTGCCGGCGACCCGACTCACCAACGCTGAGAGTTCAGGAACCCCTTGGCATGCCGGGGAGGTCGGACTACGTCGACCTGTTCCTCATCCACTGGCCGCTGCCGACGCTGTACGGCGGCGACTTCGTCTCAACCTGGACTGTCCTCGACGAGTTCGCGAGGGACGGACGCGCCCGCAGCATCGGAGTGTCGAACTTCCAGCCCGACCATCTGAACCGACTGGCCAAGGAATCCTGTGCCATCCCGGTTGCGTGGCAGCAGGGGCGATGCGACCCTGTCCGAAGTGAAGGAATTGCCCGGCCAAACCACTCTGGCGAATCTCGATACCCTGGTCGGGCGCATCGTCGTCGGCGCCGTTTTGGGGCACCGCATATATGCCGGCCGCGCCGACGGTTTCGATAGCAGCCAGTTATCGGCCGATCGTCGAACGGTATTGGACACGTCCACATCACCGCCGCACACTCAAAAGGTAAGCGAAACAATCAAATGCGTGCCAGAAGGTGATGGTCATGTCAACTCCAATCGCTGCATCGGCACGCGATGCGAACCGCTATCGGACTCCGACGATCTCGGGACTGCGTGATCTGCTCGGCGAACACGTGCGCGACCGCCCGGATGCTTCGGCACTGGTGGTCACCGAAGATCGACTGCACGTGTCGTACGCCGTCCTCAGCGCCATGGTCGGAGACCTGGCCGTCCAGTTGGGGAGCGCCGGGCTGCGCCCTGGAGACGCAGTCGGCCTGGTCGGTACCAACACGGTCGAGTTCGTCGTCGCCCTTCTGGGCGCGGCACGTGCTGGGCTGGTGGTCGCACCGCTGGACCCGGCACTCCCGCAGTCGGAGCTGGGCGCCAGGCTCGAGCGGCTGGGCGCGCAAGCGATCCTGTTGGACCCGTCGGCAATTGGCGCCGCGCCCGGCGCACAGTTCGGCATTCCTACCTGGGCGCCTCGGATTGCCATCGCCGCCGACCGCGGGACCGCGACGGTCACCCTGGGCACCGGTACTGGGGTGCGGCGACAGGTCCGGGGTGCGGCCGCTGAACTCACCGACCGCGACGCCCTGGTGTTGTTCACCTCAGGCACCACTGACCGGGCCAAGATGGTCCCCCTTACGCACGCCAACGTGGCGTCCTCCGTGCGGGGCATCTGCGCGACGTACGAGTTGGGACCCGCCGATGCGACGGTCGCCGTCATGCCGCTGTTTCACGGGCACGGACTGTTCGCGGTGCTATTGGCAACTCTGGCCAGCGGGGGATGCGTGCTGCTTCCGCAGCGGGGGCGGTTCTCGGCGCACACGTTCTGGGACGAGATGCGGGGACTCGCCGCTACGTGGTTCACCGCGGTTCCGACCATCCACCAGATCCTGTTGCAGCGCTCGGCGCGCGAGTACCCCGGCCCGGAGGCGGTGCCGTTGCGGTTCATCCGAAGCTGCTCTGCGCCGCTCAACACCGCCACCGCGAGGGCGATGGAAGGCACGTTTGGCGCCCCGGTGCTCTCGGCGTACGGGATGACCGAAACCGCCCACCAGGCGACCAGCGCACCGCTGCCGCTGCGGGCGCCGGTGAAATCGGGATCAGTGGGCCTGGCCACCGCGGTGGACGTTCGGATTCTCGACGACGAGGGGCACGCGTGCGCAACCGGCAGTGAGGGCGAGGTGTGGGTGCGCGGTGCCACCGTGGCCCGCGGCTACCTCGGCAACGCCGCCGCGACGGCACGCAGTTTCGTCGACGGTTGGTTCAGCACAGGCGATCTCGGCCTACTGGACGAGGACGGGTACCTATTTCTCACCGGACGCATCAAGAATCTCATCAACCGTGGGGGCGAGAAGATCTCGCCGGAGCACGTCGAGGCCGTGCTCGCCGGGTGTCGCGGTGTCACTGAGGCGGCGGTGTTCGCCATCCCCGATGCGACCTACGGGGAGCGAGTCGGTGCCGCGGTGGTCGTCGACGAGTCCGCGGGTGTCCGGCCGGCGGACATCCTGGCGAGCTGTCGCGGGCGACTGGCCCCGTTCGAAGTACCCGAACGGCTCGAAGTCGTCGCTGTCCTTCCGCACACGGCCAAAGGCGCACTTGACCGGCGCGCGGTGGCGGACCGGTACTCACTCGGCCAGGAGTTCGCTTGATCGTGGCAGGTCGAAGTACTCGTCCAGTGATAGGCCACGTGCCGCGGTCATGAACGCACGGGCCACCACCGAACCAGGTGTCGCTGCGTGCGTCGCGACCGAGATCTGCGCGCTGGTGTCCGGATCGACCAGCCGGACGGCCCTGGTCCTGCCGATCACCGGCATCGCCCGTAACCAGGTGTGCGGCACGATGCTGGCCCAGGCGCCCCCTCCTACGTGGGCGTAGAGCGACGCGACTGAATCGGTCTCCACCTGCGGAGTTATCACGACCCCAAGCTCTGCGAAGGATTTGTCGATGATCTGGCGAATCCTCATGTCCGGAGTCAACAATGCGAGCGGCAATTCCGCGGCGTCCGCCCACCTCATGGTGGGCCCCGGTGGCAGCAGCTGGTTGGCGGACGCCAGCACGACATATCGCTCCTGGTATAACGGAGCCACCTGCAAGCCCGCCCGGTCTTCGGGGGCGAAGTGAGCGATCGCAGCGTCCAGCTCGAAGTCCAGTAGCCGGCGCGTCAGCTCGCTCGTCGACAACCGGGAGGTGACGTCCACTTTGGCCAGCGGGTGCATGGCGCAGAACGCGGCCACCGGAAGGGCCTGTGTCGTCGATGCCGTCGGTTCGGTACCCAGCCGCAGCGTTCCCGTGATACCCGAGTGGACGGCGGCCACCTCGGCCTTGAACGCCGTCTGTTCGGCGAGGATCCGCTTGGCCCACACGACCAGGCGTTCACCCTCTGGGGTGAGGCCCTCGTAGTTGTGGCCACGGTAGATCAGTGTGACGTTCAGTTCACGCTCGAGCTTGGCGATCGACGCCGAGAGCGCGGGCTGGGAGACGTAGCAGGATTGCGCTGCCCGGGCGAAGTGCCGTTCTCGCGCTACCGCGACGAAGTACTCCAGCTGACGGAAGAGCATGACCGACTCCTAGGGTCGCCGATGTAGCGTCGAGGACGCGCTCGGGAGCTTCGTGAACTCTGCTGAGAGTGCATAGAGCGCAGGAAGATTGATCACGATCGCGTCCTGGTTCTGTAGTGGATCAGAACGCCAGTTCATAGCCGGGTGGGATGAACACGTACGGATCGGCTCCCGTGTCGGCCGGCACGAGCGGATCGACTCCCAGCTCGTAGGTAGACGGTGCCGGTGGCACCACATGGCTCCTCGAAGGAGCCCGATTGGTGCTCGGTGCGGCGGCGGCGGCGGGCGCGAGGGCGATCGCGCCACTGATCGCGGCTGCGGCGAACAACGGTGCTAGGTATCTGATCGGCGTCTTCATGGTGGTTCCTCGTAATCGTTGGGTTCGCCGTCGTCGGGTTCACCCTGCTTCCATCGTGGCGCCCCGCCAACCCGGTGTCGTCACCGCTGACACCAATTCGGCCCCCTGGCTAGCCGGAGTCTCGCCTTGGCGCCTGGCCACCCGGAAGTGTCAGTCGAGCCGGTGCGTCGTGGGCCTTGATCTGGGGCGAGCCGGGGCGCACTGTTGAGCTACGGGCCGCTCCGGCGCTGCGGAGCCCCAAGTCCATGTACTGGAAGGGTCGCCATGGGCCACATCGACTTGGATAGACGCGCACTACTGATCGCATCGTTGCTGTTGGCGCCGGTCGCCGGAAGTGGACTGACTGGAAGCGGTCTCGATATCGGCGCCACGGGTATCGCGCATGCCGCTCCTCCCGATCCACGTGAAACGTTCGTCCAGCCGTACCAGGAGCTGGCGTTCGAGACGTGGGGTAACTTGCCAGCGGGAAGCGGCGAAATGGCAATGCTTTACGGCGATCTCAACAAACCCGGCCCATATCTGGTGATGATGAGGTGGAACCCAGGCTGGTTCAGCGCACCCCATACATATGCAACCGACCGGACCTGCGTCGTTGTCTTTGGCACTTGGTGGGTCAACAGCGGAAACGATTTCTTGCCCGACGACGCAGCTCCTGTTGGGCCAGGCGGATACGTGAAACGTACTGCGCGGACTCCACATTACGACGGAGTGTTGCAGGGGCAACCCGATCCGGCGGTGATCGCCATCTTCGGTATCGGTCCCGTCGACATTCAATTGGTCGATCCGACAACGCCTTCGTGGCGGCGAGTGTGATCGTGCTCGAGCACGGCGCGCGGGTTGCAGCTAGCGGGAAGCGTTGGTGGGGGGTTAGCCATGACGACACGGGCTCGCAGAGGCGCGATTGTCAATGCCAAAGACCGCATGAGACAGCTCGATTCGGGGCAACCCGACGCGCCGCTGGTGTCCAGAAGGGGTTCCGATGACAGACGACACGGCGCCGATCGCAGACGACCTGCTCGGGCAGGGCGGGCCAGGACGTCCCGCGGTGGGGCGGGGTCCGAACGCGGGAGGTGAGTTCTCCCAGGAGGACTACCATCATCCCGCCGCGGGCTGGGGCGCGGCGCGCAGCGTGGCGAAGGTATTGGCGCAGAGCCGGGAGCTGGTGGCAGGAACCCGGGCGATCCAGCGGATGAACCACGAGGACGGGGGCTTCGACTGCCCGGGGTGCGCCTGGCCTGATGACACCAAGGGTCTGCACCTGGACATCTGCGAGAACGGCATCAAACACGTCACCTGGGAGATGACTCGCAAGAGGGTGGGCCGGGACTTCTTCGCCAGCCACACGGTCACTGAACTGTCGGGGTGGACGGATTTTGCGCTGGAGGATCAGGGCCGGTTGACCGAACCGATGGTCTACGACGCCGAGTCGGACACGTACGTGCCGATCTCGTGGCCGGAGGCCTTCGAGCTGGTGGGTTCGGCGCTACGTCAGTTGGACAGCCCGCATCAGGCTTCGTTCTACACTTCGGGCCGGCTCAGCAACGAGGCAACGTTCCTGTACCAGCTGTGGGTGCGGGAGTTCGGCACGAACAATCTGCCGGATTGCTCGAACATGTGCCACGAGGCCAGCGGTCGTGCGATGACTGCGTCGTTGGGAACGGGGAAGGGTACCTGCGACCTGGATGACTGGGAGCAGGCTGACCTGCTGCTGGTGATGGGGGTCAACGCCGCATCCAACGCGCCGCGGATGCTGACCTCACTGGCCGAGGCATATCGCCGTGGCGCGCAGGTCGTCCACATCAATCCGCTGATCGAGGCGGCCAGTCGCCGCACCATCGTGCCGCACGAGGTGCTCGCGATGGCCGCGTTTCATGCCACCAGGGTCGGCACCCTGAACGTCCAACCCCGCGTCGGCGGCGACATGGCGCTGCTGCGCGGGGTGGCCAAGGTGGTTCTCGAGCGTGCAGAGACCGACCCCAGGGCCATCGATCACGAGTTCTTGGCGCGCTGCACGACGGGCCTGGAGGACTACCGGTCGCTGGTCGAGGACGCTGGGTGGGCCGAGCTCGTGCTCCAGTCCGGCGTCGAGGAAAGCGCGATCCGAGAACTGGCCGAGGTTTATCTGGGTGCCGACCGGACGGTCGTCGCGTGGTGTCTGGGATTGACCCAGCAGGAACACGGGGTCGACACCGTCCGCGAAATCGTGAATCTGCTTCTGCTGCGCGGCAATATCGGCCGGGAAGGGGCTGGCCCGTCACCAGTGCGCGGCCACAGCAACGTCCAGGGCAACCGCACCTGCGGCATCAATCACCGCCCAGGCAAGCACTTGCTCGACCGGCTCGCAGAGGTGTGCTCGATCACCCCGCCGCGCGAGCACGGCCTGGACACCGTCGACACCATCGAGGCGATGCTCGCCGGGGACGTAAAGGTGTTCGTCTGTATGGGCGGCAATTTCAGCCTGGCTACGCCGGACACGGAGGCGACGTTCGCCGCGCTGCGCAACTGCGAGCTGACCGTTCAGGTCAGTACCAAGCTCAACCGCAGCCATCTGGTGCATGGCCGCCACGCGCTGATCCTGCCGTGCCTGGGGCGCACCGAGAAGGATGTTCAGCGCAGTGGTGAGCAGGGCGTCACGGTCGAGGATTCGATGAGCATGGTGCACTTGTCATTTGGGATGAAGAAGCCCGCATCCCCCCAGTTGAAGTCCGAGTGCGCGATCGTAGCGGGCATGGCCCGGGCCACGCTGCCTGCGTCGGCCACACCGTGGGAGTCCTACCTCGAGGACTATGACCGGATCCGCGACGTGATGGCCAAGGTGTTCGATGGCTTCGAGGACTTCAACCGTCGCGTGCGCCTCCCGCTGGGGTTTCGGATCCGGCAGCCCGCGCGCGAGCGGGTGTTCCTCACCCCGTCGGGAAGAGCGGAGTTCTCAGCGGCACCGATACCGGACGTGGTGCCGCCGCCGGGACGGTTGATGCTGAGCACCGTGCGGTCGCACGACCAGTGGAACACCACCATCTACTCCGATGACGACCGCTACCGGGGGCTGAAGAACTTGCGCACCGCGCTGTTCATGAACGCCGACGACATGCGCGACCGCGGACTGGCCGAATTCGACTTGATCGACATCACCAGCTTCGCCCGCGACGGCAGTACCCGCTCGGTGTACGGCTACCGTGCAGTCGCCTACAACACCCCGCGCGGCAGCGTATTCGGCTACATGCCCGAGCTGAACGTGCTGTGCGCGATCGCCGACCGCAGCGCGCAGAGCGGACAACCGCTGACCAAGCAACTCATCGTCGAGGTCACCACCGCGAGGTAGCTCAACCGATACCGACCACCCGGCTGTCTGGTGAGGGTCCTGGTACCGGCTTGACCAGGCCGGTGCCGGTGATCAGTGGGAGTTCCAGTGCGGATAGCAGGCCGGGTGTGGCGGCGAAGACCGCCGGGATCGCGT
>JAOPVI010000210.1 GCA_025966225.1 Mycobacterium sp.
CTCGATCCCCATGAAACCCACACCACGCAGATCCAGAATCATTGCGCGGCGGCCTATCACGTCACCCAGCGCGTACTCGGTGAAGGCGTCGACGTTCGTCGCGTCGATGTCACCGTGAGCGCTGACGAGCTCCGTCGACGTGGTCAGCGAGTGATGATCGAAGACGACCCCTTTTTGGCGCGGCAAACGAGAATGGCGGAATAACAGCGATGCGGTCATGGTGATCCCTGCGTGCGCACAATCACCGAAGTGTCGGGTTCGGAGCGAATACTCCCGGAAGCTCCGCAGCAGACGGCGGAACTCATCCCAGACCAGCTGATTCTCAGCTAAGTGGGACTGTACCCCCCGCTCGCGGGGAGCGATGCTTTGCGGGTCAAGGCCACTGGCCCGGTGCGCGCCGAGTCGGGAACCGAGCCGAGGGGTCGCCCATATACTGAAGTCGAACCTGGAGCGGCTGCGCTGCGGGGAACGTCGCCAACACCGCCGGAGATCTACCGACGGGCTGGTGAGATTGTGGGCGCGGATACCGTCAATGACCGAATTCACCGAGAACCTCGTCGGCCAACCACACCGGTCTCTGACCGCTGAACAGATCATCGCCGACGATGCCGACTTGCAGGCCGCCGTCGACGGCCTCGCGGGACTAGTCACGGACAGTGTCGGATTGCCGGCGCTGCTGTCCGAGGTGGCGACGTTTGCGGTGCGTGCAATACCGGGCGCCGACGGTGCCGGGGTGACCCTATTGAAGGTTGACCGCCCCGACAACATGGTCCAAGCGTTGGCAGCTAGTGCGCCATTCGTCGCTGCAATCGACGATATCCAGTACGTGACCCTCAAGGAGGGGCCGTGCATCACCGCGGCGTTGGAACGGCGCACGGTGCGGTCGGGGTCGTTGGGTGGAGAGAAGATGTGGCCGCGGTTCGGTCCACGGGTGGGCCGGTTGGGCGTGCACAGCGCGCTCTCGCTACCGCTGCTGTTGCCCGGTCAGGTGGTTGGCGCGATCAACGTGTACGCCTACGGCAAGGACGTCTTCGATGAACACGCCGCGCAACTCGGCGAATTGTTCGCCAAACCGGCTGCGGTGGCAGTCCACAACGCACAGATCCTGGCCCAGGCGATGTCGCTGGCAACGCAGTTGCAGACGGCGTTGTCGACGCGGCCGGTGATCGATCAGGCGATCGGCCTGATCCGAGGTCGCAGCGGCCGCAGCGCCGAAGAGGCCTTCGCACAGCTGCGGACGATCAGTCAAACCGAGCACCGCAAATTGGTCGATGTGGCTCAACGCATCGTCGATGATGCCGTCCGCCGCGCCCGTGCGCGTCACAAGCCGACCTGAACCGCTGGCCACTGGCCACTGGCCTAGAGCGTCGCGATCGCGCCACAGCGAGTACCTTGACAACTGGGAGAACCCTCGGGGACGGGTCCTGACCCGCCGCCGAATCTCCCACCGCGCATGGCGACTCGCCTGTTCGGCAATTGGCAGGCTCGATCGGCGCCCGGGAGCGCCCGGCGGAGCACGCACCTCGTGAAGTTCACCACCTCGCTGGCCGCTGAGCTGGCTGCCCTTGACGCCGCGCTGGATGAGCCGGGATCAGCTATCGGCCAAGGCTTGCACCGGTTGGCCGCCGCGGCCGCCGCGGCAGTGCCCAGCTATCTGGGCCTGAGTGTGGTTGTCACCCGCCATGATCCGGTCTTCACGCTTACCCTGCTCGACCATGTTGGGGCGGCCGGCGATATCGGCACCTCCATCCTGCTGACGTTGCCGAACCCCGCTGACAGCCACGCCGTGGCGGCGGTCGCGTTCATCCTCTACGCGCGCTCGCCCGGGGCGTTTGTCGACCTCGCTGCAGACGCGTCGTGGCTGACCGGTGGCCCGCCAACGGATTTCGTCCTCGATGCCCACCTCGGCGTGCCCGCCGAACCCGACAGCGCAACACCCATTGCAGTGGCGTCAGTGATCAATCAGGCAATCGGTGCCCTCATCGGCCGCGGCTACACCGCCTTACACGCCCACCGGGAACTCGACGCCCAGGCTGCCCAGACTGGCACCGAACGGGTGGCTGCAGCCCAGCTCGTCCTTGCCCGACTCACCACCGGCGACCATCAGTTCGACGTGCCCCAAATGCTCACATTCACAGTGCCATCCGAAGGGCAGCCGGCAGGATGGTGGTAGGACGAATGGGACACGCCGTCGGCGGCCGCCGCCACTACTACTAGCCCGGCTGGCATTCAGCCAACAGGGCCGCCGAAGTATCAACGGCCGCCTCGTAATTCGTCGGTCGCCGCACTCGAGGTCGCCGCCAGCACCCTGATTCGCGTGAGGATCGTCGGGCGGGCATCGGGTGCGGTGATCAGGAGGCGAGCAACCTTGGTCAGGTGCTCGCCGTGGACGCGGGCGTAACGGCGCAGCAGCCTGAACGCGTCGTCCACGGAGACGTCGAGGTGCTCTCGCACGAAGCCCTTGGCCTGCTCGACCACGACCCGGCTGGCCAGCGCTCTCTGGAGGTGCGGGAGCACGCTCACCGGTGTGGAGTGGTCCTGCAGGATCGCCACGCCGGCGATGTGCGCCAGGGTTTGGGCGACCAGTTGATCGGCGTCGTTGAGATCACCGACGTCGGTGCCGAACAAGCCCAGTGCGCCCAGTACGGTGCCGGCCGCGCGCAACGGCACGGCGTGCACCGCGGCGAAGCCTGCCTCGGTGGCTGCGGGTACGAAACGCGGCCATCGCCGTACTGCAGCCGGTAGGTCTGCCTCCGAGACCGGCGCTCCGGTGGCGTAGCAGTCCAGGCATGGTCCTTGGTCGGCCTGCAGCTGGAAAAGCTCCAGGTCGCGTGAGTTATCCGAGGTCGCCGCCATCAGGTGCAGATGACCGTGCGCGTCGGCGAGCAGCAAACCTGTCGCCTCGACGTCGAGCAGCTCCGCGCAGCGTTCGGTGAGCTCGGTGAGCAACTCGACGACGTCGAAGTCGTCAAGGAGACTGTCGACCAAGGAGACGACAGCGGCCAGGACCCGGGTTTCGCGGGGTTGCTCGGTCACGATCGACTCCATTCTGCGCCGGTGACCGTCCCAAACACCAGGGTGAGATCGGCGCCCACTAGTGGGCCTCGAGTCGTAACCGGCGATCGATGATGTCGCGGGCGACCTCAGTGGCACTCGCGCCGGCGGAATATGCGTGGGCGCGCAGCCGCACCAACGCCTCGGTGGGCCCGATGTCCAGTTGGGCAATCAGCATCCCCGTGGCCTGGGCCACCTCGGCCCGCGACAGCGCGTGCAGTTCGGCCCAGGCGGAGCTATCGGGGTCGGCGGCCGCCGTCTGCATGTCCGCGTCGAGGAGATCGAGCAGCGGGAGCTGGGCCAGCTCGGCGGCGATCAACGCCCCGGCCAACTCCTCGCCAGCCACGACGCCAGGTTGAGTTCGGAACAAGTCCAAGGCACCGAGGTATTCACCGGCCACCACGACTGGCATCGCGGACACGCCGCGGATCTGATGGGCCAGCATCGCCGGCCCATACATGGGCCAGCGAGTCTCGTCGGGATCGGCGAGGTCCGCGACCAGCACGACCGCGCGGCTGGCCACTGAGTCCAAGCAGGGACCCTCCCCGAGGGTGAATTGCAGCTCGTCATACACCCGGCCCAGCGTCCCGCTGGCTCCCAGAGTCCCGACGTTGGCGCCTTCGTACACCAACGAAATCGCCGCCGCCTCAATGCCAAGCAGCGAGACGCAGACCTCACACAGTCGGTCCGCCGCACCGACGCCGCGCAGCACGCCCACTGCGTCCCGAAGCTGCTCCTCGATCGTCACCCGCAGACCGGCGGATCGAAGTCAGCGCGCATGGCGCGACCGCCGACCAGGTGGCGAGGTGAAACGTGTCATGTGCTCCGCCGTCCCGCCCGAGCTTGTGCCCTACCGACGCGCCACCCGCGACCGGCGGACAACCCGACCTGTGCTGTGCGACTACCCGTTGACAGTTACTGGAAACCTGACGGGCTCGCATCCGACATCTTCTTTGTGGTGCCTAGGGTGTCTGAGTTCACGACATAGGTGACAGTCGCGGTTCATGTCGAAGTACCCAGGAACAGTGGGAAGGCCTGGGAGCCACCGGAGACCTTTCCCTTGGCGCCGAGGAGCGGCATGCTAGGTAGAGCCGAATTTCTTGGTTTTGCTCAATCCGGGCGTTACGCGGCTGTGACGGGAATGGAGCCGGACCGATGAACCTCACGCGCACAAAGACCATCGAGCAGTCCATTGCGGACACCGAGGAGCCCGACCATCAGCTGCGCAAAGAGTTGGGTCCTCTCCAGCTGACGGTGTTCGGTGTCGGCGTGATCATCGGCACCGGTATCTTCGTGCTGACGGGAGAGGCCGCCGGCGAGAAGGCAGGGCCTGCCGTCGCGCTCTCGTTCTTGTTCTCCGGCATCGCTTGCGCGCTGGCTGCGCTCTGTTACGCAGAGTTCGCAAGCACCGTGCCGGTAGCGGGCTCGGCGTACACGTTTTCCTACGCGAGCCTGGGCGAGCTCGTCGCATGGATCATCGGTTGGGACCTGATTCTGGAGCTGGCCCTAGGGGCCAGCACGGTCGCCGTGGGGTGGTCAAACTACTTCGCCGACGTGATGAAGGAGGCCGGCATCACCATCCCGGACTTCGCCTACGGGGACGGCCACAACCTGGTTGCCGCCGCGATCGTGCTGATCCTCACCGCCGTCATCTGTGTGGGGATCAAGATCTCCTCGCAGGTCAATTTCGTCTTTGTGGTCATCAAGGTGAGCATCGTGCTGCTGGTGATCGT